>DNXM01000210.1:0-3125 GCA_003505905.1 Oscillospiraceae bacterium | reverse complement strand
CTCGCCCTTGGGCGGTGTGAAGGTTTTGACAGCCTTATCGTAACCGAGGTTCTTGAAAATTTCACGGAATTGAGCCGCTGTGGTGCAGGAGTTGGTTTTGCGGAAGTCACCGCCCTGAAATACCTCGGCATGGTGGTTGTTGATGTCGTGATTGCCGTTGATGACATAGACCGAAACACCGGTGTCGGTTTCAAAATTTTCCAAAATCCGACCGAGCTTTTTCATGCTCACCAAATCGCCGTTTCGGGTTAAGTCGCCCGGAATGATAACACAGTCGATTTCGCCCTTGTTGATTTTGTCCTTGAGGCTTGCAAGCCCGGAAAACAAAATGGCATCCGCCATGTAGGTGGTGGACATAGTTTGGCGGCAGACTCGCTCACATTCAGCCATATCGTCTATGTTTTCGGGGGAATAGTAATGCAAATCGGAAATAATGCCGATTTTTAATGCGCCCTTTTCGACGCTTTGCGAGGCGAAAACCGAGGATGGCACAAGGGCGCAAAACAGCGCCAAGACCAACAAAAGGGAGAGGCTTCTTCTGAAAAACGCTTTCATGTTTCTGCTCCGTTCTTTATTATTTCGGTGCAAACGGCCGCAACGGGCAAACCGCCTTGCACAAAAGAAAATGCAAAAGCAATATACCACACTCTGTTCAATATTGCAAGAAATAAATACCTCTCTTGACAAACCGCCGAGCTTGCTTTATAGTTTTATTATTCTATATTTAACCATACGGAGGACTATATGGACGATTTCAGATTCAGACAGGTACACCTTGATTTTCACACTTCTCCCGCAATTCCCGTTGTGGGCGACCGGTTTGATAAAGAAGAGTGGCAAAAGACATTGAAAGAGGGTCATGTCAATTCCATTACCGTTTTTTCCAAATGCCATCACGGCTATTCGTTTCACCCGTCAAAGGTCAACGAAATGCACCCGGGTCTTAAATTCGATTTGCTCGGCGCCGAGCTGGAAGCGTGTAAGGAAATCGGCGTGAAAGCCCCCGTTTACATTTCCGCAGGCTTGGATGAAAAGGATGCCGTTACGCACCCCGAATGGCTTCAGCGCAACAAGAACGACCAAAACGCAAATGGCGATTCGTTTGAGGTTCGTTTCCATTTGATGTGCCTGAACAGCGGTTATTTGGATAAGCTCCTTGCCGAAATTGACGAGGTCATGGAGGTTTACAATCCCTGCGGCATTTTCTTGGATATTTTGTTTGAGCACACCTGCTACTGCGCCAAGTGCCGCAAGGATATGGCGGATTTGGGTATGGATTTCACCAACGATGCCGATGCCGAAAAGTTCGGCAAAATGGTTTACCGTCACTATATGGATGAGGTTGAGCGTGTGGTGCGCAAGCACAGTAAGACCGCAACCATCTTCCACAACAGCGGCCATGTTTTCAAGGGACGCAGAGATTTGATTGACACCGACACCCATTTGGAATTGGAAAGCCTGCCCACGGGCGGCTGGGGTTATGACCACTTCCCGCTTTCGGCGGCTTATGTCCGCACGCTCGGCTATGACTTTTTGGGCATGACGGGCAAATTCCACCGCTTCTGGGGCGAATTCGGCGGCTTTAAGCATCCAAATGCCCTGCGTTATGAGGTTGCTTTGTCGCTGGCAGAGGGTGCAGGCTGCTCCATCGGCGACCAAATGCACCCCGAGGGTCGCTTGAATCCGTCCACCTTCCGCTTAATCGGTCAGGCTTATGCCGAATCCGAGCAGAAAGAGCCGTGGTGCATCGGTGCAAAGAATATTTCCAACATTGCCGTGCTTTCCGCCGAATCGTTCTATACCAGCCGTGAGGCTTGCTACGACAACTGCGATGTGGGCGCAAACCGCATTTTGCTCGAAAACAAACAGCTCTATGACTTTATTGACGCCGATGTTGATTTCGGCAAGTATGAATTGCTGATTCTGCCCGACAAGATTACGCTTGACGGTGAGCTGAAGGACAAGGTTCAGACTTATGTCGCAAACGGCGGTAAGGTGCTCCTCAGCGGTATTTCGGGCACGGATAAGGACGGTAATTTTGCCTTGGATACGGGCGCTGTTTTCAAGGGTAAAAATGAGTTTAAGCCCAATTATTATATTCCCGGCTTTGAAACCGTTAACGGCATGACCGAGTACATCATGTTCTCGCAGTCCTACCGTTTCGACAATGTGGATGCCGAGGTTCTTGCCACGGCGCAGGACCCTTATTTCAACCGCAACATCCACCATTTCTGCTCGCATCAGCACGCACCGAACAACCGTGCGCTGACGTATCCGTCCGTCATCAAAAAAGGCAATGTTGCCTACATCGGCTGGGATATTTTCACCAACTACGCCACCACGGGCGACTACCATTTGAAAGAAATGGTCGTTCATGTGTTGGATGAATTGCTCGGTGACCGAAAAATGATTCGCACCGATTTGCCCGACCGTGGTGTTGCCACGCTGACCCAACAGCCCGGTCGCAAAATTCTTCATATGCTCTTTGCTCACACGACAAAGCGCGGCGAAAATGTGGAAGTGATTGAGGATGTGGTTCCGCTGTATGAGGTCAAGNNTCAACCGTGCCGGTTATCCGGATGTGGCCTATGGTTTCCTGATGGGCGGTGTAGCTGGCTATTTCGGCACTACGTTCCCAACCAAGGATATTCACGGCAATGCCACAACCACCAGCAGCAATCCTGCCGACTATGCCGGTCTGGACAAGGACGGTAACTATATCGGCAAGACCCGCAATATCTTTGGTCTGCTCTATCCGATCTCTACTGGCCTTTGCCAGACGGAAGAGGATTCACTCATTCTTCGTTTCGATAGCCGTTTCTATACTTCGGCTACCAGCAATATTTTTGAGGGTGTGGTTCCGCTGTATGAGGTCAAGGCGAGCGTTCGCTGTGAAAAGCCCTCCAAGGTGCAGTTGGTGCCGCAGATGGAAGAAATTCCGTTCACTTACGACAACGGCAGAGTGGAATTCACCGTGCCGAAGCTCTATATTCATCAGATGATTTCCATCGAGGATTGATTTGCAATAGAAAAACGGTGTTTGTGCATGGGGCACAGACACCGTTTTTTGTATGGTTCATTTTTATGCCGAATTAAGCCGAAGTCGGAACATGAGCGGCGATTCG
>DNXM01000163.1 GCA_003505905.1 Oscillospiraceae bacterium | reverse complement strand
ACACCCTTGCAAAACTGTTATTTCGAATTCGCATGAAGGGCACGGTTATTTTTCCGACCATCTCCATATGGTACGGCATATTTGTTCTTTTTTGTTTTGCATCCATTCTATGGGCTTATCAACCGAGCTCCTGCTTTCATGTTACCTCACGCATTGTCCAATGCTGGGTGATTCCTTTTTGCATGGCTCAGCATTATTCCACCAAGGAAGCTCTGCCACGCTGTCTGAAGCTCATTGCTTTCGCTTCGATGGCAAGCTCAGTCTATATTCTTTGGCAAACCCCTGTCGCTGAATGGTTCAGCGGTTCGTTCGGCAATGTCACAACCGGTCTTAATCCGAATATGCTCGGCATTATCTACACCTTCGGTGCTTTGATTTCATATTTTTTTGCTTATCACCTTCATCAAAAAAACTATTACATTATTTCGGCATATTTGGTTTTCATTGTCATTCTCACCAGCTCACGCAAATCAACAATTTCCGTACTGCTGGGCATTTTATTACTGACTGTTCTTGACGCAACCCGAAAGCATCTGGTCTTACGAATTATTGCGGCACTTGCTGTTCTTGCCTTGGTTTTCTATTTGATTATGACAGTGCCTTCGCTTTATGCTGCAATCGGTCGCCGTTTTGATTCCATGATAAACTTCATCCTCCAAAACGAGGGTGATTACAGCATCACCATACGCTTGACTTTCATCCGAGTCGCCCAACAGATTTTTATCGAAAATTTCCTGTTCGGTGTCGGAGTGGTCAACTTCCCCGTGAAGCTCGGTACGATTATGAACATTTCCACTTATGCACACAACAACTACTATGAATTGTTGGCCGACCTGGGAATCATCGGTTTTTCGCTTTACTATTCCTACTATGTTTATGTGGCTGTGGCAACGCTGAAGCGAGCCACTTGCGGCAGTCGGTATGCAAAGTTGATGCTGACCATGATTTTAACCATCTTACTTTGCGATATCGGCATTGTCAGTTTTTATTCTGCGCAAATTAACATTTTCTTCGCCTGCACATCCATGTTTTTAAGTGCCTGCGATTATCAAAAAGAATCTGCAACCATTGGGCAAAGCAGCTTACAATTAGGAAGCAAATCGAAAGGATGAAGCTATTTTGAACACAAATGTTAACACCACATCCGCACCGAAAGGGTTGGAAATCAATGTCCTTTTTCTTTTGAAAACCGTCCTGAAAAGATGGTGGATTTTGCTCATTACAACCGTTTTGTGTGCGACCATCGGTTGGAGTGTGTCTTTTATGACCACCGACCCGACTTATACAACAAACCTTAGCTTTACAACCTATAACAAAGCTGCTGCGGATGTTGTTTCAAGCAGTGATATTAACTCTTCTATCATGATGACCAACACCTTCAAGTATATCTTGGAAGGTCGCCCTATGCGTGAAACGGTGGCGAAGAGCTGTAGCTTTAACATCTCTGCCGACCAGCTCAGGCATTATGTTTCCGTCAACACACAGGCTGACACCAACATTATCATTGTCAGTGTTACCACCGAAAGCCCCGACAAATCCTACGAAATCGCCTCCGGCATTGCGTCGCACTATCAGGATATTGTGGATTATGCTTACCCGAATGCAACGCTTCAAATCTATGAAAAGCCGTTCAAGCCCACGGCGCATGATCCCCAGCTTTCTCTTATGCGCTTTGCCGCTATCGGCGGTGCAATCGGCTTTGCCTTGGCGTTTATCGTAATCTTGATTGTTAATGCGGCTCGTGACACCCTGATGTCTTCCGACGATGTTCAAATAAAATTGGACGCCAAGCTTCTCGGCACGGTTTACACCGTCCGCAACAAATCCGGCAAGAAAAATCAGCATCCTGTCTTGATGATTACCGACCGTTCGCTCGGTTTCTCGTTTATTGAGTCATACAAGGCGATTCGTACCCGCGTTGAAACGCTTTGCACTCGCAAGGATTACAAAACAATCCTTGTCACAAGTGCCGGCGCAAACGAAGGCAAAACCACCTTCTCCCTCAATCTTGCCTTGAGCCTTTCACAAAACGGCAAATCCGTTCTGCTCATTGATGCCGATATGCGCAAGCCCACGCTCTATCGTTTTCTGAACTTAAATATCCCAAGAGGCAATGATTTGGCATCCGTTATTTGCGGCAAAACCGATTTGAGCGATGCCATAAAATATGTTGAAAAGTATAAGCTTTTCATTCTTTCTTCCATCGAGCCAAACAGCGAACCGACCGAAATTCTCGCTTCTCAGCAGATGAACAAAATCATCAAGGCGGCAAAAAAAGAGTTCGACTATGTTATCATCGACACCGCACCGGCCGCCGTTGTCACCGATGCGACCATCCTCTCCAATTTTGCCGATGCCTGCATCATGGTTGTGCGTGAAAACTTCTCCGATGTTTCCCGCATTCGCAGTGTTATCTCCGACCTTGAATCCTACAAGGCGGAGCTTATCGGCTGTGTTTACAACAACACCGCCAACCGTGACGGCCTGCTCGGCCTTTACAGCAAAAGCAGCTACGGCTACAAGTCTTATCATTCCTACGGCTACGGTTACGGCTTTGAGGATGATGAGGAAAGTGCCGGAAACGAAGAATAAGGAGAGGTAAGAATATGAAAAAAGCCTTGATTGCCCTTCTTGTGCTTGTTGCACTCGGCTGCGGTATTTATGTCGGCTACGAAATGTATACGAAAGCGCCCGAAAATGCCATTATCGGCACATGGAACAACGATGAGCTGGAAGGTGCTTATTACGAGTTCAACGAGGATGGTACGATGAGCGGCAAGGTTACCGTGCTTTCCGTCACCACGGGAATCAACGGAACCTATACCCTTGATAAGGACACCAAAACTTTGAGCATTTCTTATCAATTAAAGTCCCCTCTGCTCTCCCTTGAAACAAAATACGATTTGCAGAAAACCTTTGAATTTACGAAGGACGGCAAGTTGATTTTGACCGATGAAAACGGCGATGCAACCACCTTCACAAAGGCGGAAAACAACAACTGAACAACACAAGCAAAGCGCACGGAAGAGCAATTCCTCCGTGCGCTTTTTATTCAGCCTAATCTTATTACAAAGCCATACCGTCATTGCACGCAACACACATGGCTTTCGGCATTATTCGATTCACTCAACATTATCGAAAGCATTTTTTACAACAAATCAGCAAAACAATTCCGACGGCAAGCAAGCAGCCGCCGAGAACAAAGGCAATTCCCGCCAGCTTGAAACGGCTGTGATAAAAATCATTGGACGCATCCAGCGTGTTCTTTGCAACAAACCATTGCAAGCCGCCGAACAACAAAATCAAAGCACCAAGCACAACCAACACCAAACCGATTCCCGAAAATGCTTTTTTCATTCTCTCACCTGCTTATCTGTTTTATTCAGTATAACAGAAACGGGCGTAAAAAAGCAACCGCATCCGACAAAAAAGTGCCGCACGATTTTTCACCGTGC
>DNXM01000140.1 GCA_003505905.1 Oscillospiraceae bacterium | reverse complement strand
GGTTTCGATTACCGCCATCTCCACCAAAGGGCACCCTGTCGGGTGCCCTTTCAACTTAACAGAAAGAATCGGTAAAAGCTATGAAGCAAAAAGCATTCACATTCCTCAAAAACGAAATAGTCTTGGTGCTGTCGTTTGTTTTGGCGGCTGTATCTGCGTTTTTTGTGCCGTTGAGCAAACAATATGCCGCATATATTGACTTTCGCACCCTTGCCCTGCTGTTCAGCCTTATGGCGGTGATGGCAGGCTTCAGCCAAGCAGGTGTGTTCAAATGGATTGCGAAAAAGCTTTTGAGAAAAGCTGAGAAAACCAATCAGCTCTATCTTGTTTTGGTTCTGCTGTGTTTCTTTTCCGCCATGGTCATCACCAACGATGTTGCGTTAATCACCTTTGTGCCGTTTACCGTCATCACACTGAAAATGGCAAAGCAGGAAAAGCTCCTTATTTTCATCACGGTGGCGGAAACCGTTGCGGCAAATTTGGGCAGTATGCTCACTCCCATCGGCAATCCGCAAAACCTGTACTTGTTTTCTTTGTTTAATTTATCGGCTTTTGATTTTGTCAAAACAATATTTCCCTATTCGGCTTTGTCGCTTGTTTTGTTGCTGTTCGGCTCGTTCTTTGTCAAAAAGAGTGATATTCGGCTTGAAAGCGAAACCGACGAAACCATCCTGTCGAAAAAAGCGATTCTGCTCTATTCCGTTTTGTTCTTGCTTGCACTATTGAGCGTATTTCGTGTACTGCCCTACCCGATTTTGCTCGGCGTTGTCCTGCTTGCCCTGCTCCTGTTCGACCGCAGAAATTTCATAAACATTGATTACAGTCTTCTGTTGACATTTGTTTTTCTTTTCATTTTCATCGGTAATTTGGGCAACATTGAAATCATCAACCGTTTTCTTCAAAAAATCGTTGTCGGGCACGAGGTTCCCGTCGGCATAATCGCTTCGCAGGTATTTTCCAATGTTCCTGCCTGCCTTTTGCTTTCGGGCTTCACGCAAGACGCAAAAGGCTTGCTCATCGGCACAAATTTGGGCGGACTCGGCACGCTGATTGCCTCCATGGCAAGCCTGATTTCGTACAAGCTCATTCAAAAGGAAAAAATTAAAAGCGGAGCCTATCTGCTTGTGTTCACCGGCATAAATGCGCTGTTCTTGGCATTAAATATCGTTTTATGGCTTGTTATTAAGTGAACAAGTGCCAAAAAAGACTACCGACCCGTTTGAATCGGTAGTCTTTTTTGCATCCAATCATGTGAACAAATTTGTCAGCCAATCAAATGCAACCCGGAAGATGCGAAGAAGATTGGTAAAGAATGTATAGGATTCGGTGTAATTCTGCGTCTTGGAATTTGCATTATACGGTGTCTGTCCGCCGACACGATTCAAACCGATTGTTGTTCCGCTCACGGTGCCTGCCTTAGAATAATCCCAAGCTTCAAAGCCGTCTTTTACTGCGGGTGAATTGGCGGAAAGGTAAAAATCAAAGTTTTTCGCATCACGGAACATCGGATTGACAATCACGCTGTTATTCAACCAACCGAAGCGCTGTGCCGTCAAGGCGGTCAAGCTGTTCTTGCTGTTGCCCTTGACGTTAACATAAACCTCTTCACCATAGGTCAAATCCCAAAGGAAATTGTGATTGGCTGTAAAGGATGCCTTTTCGGTCATGTGTGAAAAGGTCGCCGCTTTGCCGTCGGTGAGCAAAATGTTGTCGGTAAATGTCGCCGTATGCTTACCGTCCAAACGGGACTGAACACGCACCTGCGATTCACCGCTCAAAGCAAAAATATTATTGCGTACGGTGTTGTTTTCGCCATAATGCAGGTGGTAAGAATCGTTTCCGCAAGCATAGACAAGATTCTTTTCGATGAGCATATTCGATGAGCCCTCATCGGGATAAATGCCCCAGCCGCCGTAGCCGCCCTCACCCGGGTCGGCGGCAACATTGTGAATGACATTGCCCGAAAGCACCGTGCCCGTCTGCACACCGAGGGTGTAGATACCGCCCATATCGGACAGCCAGCCTTGCCCGATGTCATAAATCAAATTGTCGCAAATCTTGTTGTTGTAAGTAATCGAATAATCATAGCCCCAACGCCAGCCGACGGAAACAGCCGAATAATAGCCGTCGTGGATTTCGTTGTTGAGAATATTGACGGAATTGGCATGAATCACCAGCACGCCGACGGAATTATAAAACACCTTGCCGTAGCCGTTGATGCAGTTGTTGTAAACCGTGATATTCTTTGTGACATTCGGCGCATCGACCGCAACATTCTCACCTCGGACATAGACCGCCTGTGCACCTAAATTTTCAAAATAGTTGTTTTCTACCGTTGCGTTTTGCACCGCTGCGCCGACAAACACGGCACAGCCTGCCATATCCTTAAATTCACAGTTTTTGACGGTGAAATCCTTTGCATTTTTATAGCTGACGCAAGGTGCGGCATCATAGCCGGCTTGAGAAGAAATGTCGGAATACTTGTTTTGACGGGGAATGGAAAAGCCGTTGCCACGGAACAGAATATTTTCAAATGAAATGCCGTCGACACCGTCAACTGAAATCATCGTTTCAGTTTCCGACCCCCACAGCGTCAGCGTTTCGGGCTGTTCGCCGGCATACGGAATGTAATACAGCACGCCCTCGGTCTTGTCCAAATACCACTCGCCCGGGTTTTTCAACTGTTCAAACACATTTTCAAAGAAGAACCGCTCGCCTTCCGCCACTCGCATCGTACTCGGACGGCTGTAGGTCAAATGTCCGCTTGCTTCGTCATAAGATGTAACCGTTGCCATTTCATCTTTCCAATAGTGAAGAATGCGGATAACCACATCATTCAAATTTTTGAATGCGGGAATCTTGTCTTTGGTAATCAAGCCCTTGCAGTTATAAAACAGCTCCGTATCCGTTTCGGGATTGACAACATCTTCCATAGAAAGCTGTGACACATACAGATAGCCATCGGACGGATAACGGGTGCGTTTCAAAGTGGTTTTTTCGTTGAACAAAACATTGAAATCGGTCTGTTTACCGACCGACTTTTTGAACGCCGAAACACCGTTGACCGAACAGCGCTCAAAGCCCGTATACGGCACACCCGATGTGAACACAACAGGCTCATCGTCGCCGTATGCCTTGTAGGTCACATTTGCACGGTCGCTTGAATTAAAGCAAACCGGTTCGGAAATCGTGTAGCTTCCCCCACGGAAATAAACCGTCACATTGCCTTGACAGGTTTTTGCCTTCGCCTTTGCGGCAGAAAGCGTTGCAAGCGGAGCGGAAAAAGAACCGGTGTTCGCATCGTTTCCGTCCGGCGAAACAAAAATCGTCTGGGTTACCGCCGCAACCGAAAAACAAACGGACAGCGGAAAGAGAAAAATCGCCGATAAAATGAGAGAAAGAAGTTTTTTCATGCTTGTTTCCTCCGTAGTGTTTTTCTTCATCATAGCACAAGTTCACCGAAAAAGAAACGCTTTTTGCTCAAAATTACCGATTGATTCTTTTTCCGTCTTGTGGTATCGTAACGGTGGTATTTTCAGTTTGAATTAAGGTTATATTGGTAAAATGACATTGAGGTGATACGCATGAAGCTTCTGTATGCCGAGGACGAACGCAGTATGTCCGAAGCAGTCGTTGACATTCTGACCTTTCACAAATACAGAGTCGATGCCGTATATGACGGAGAAGAAGCGCTGTACTACGCACAAAACGAAGAATATGACGGCATTATTTTAGACATCATGATGCCGAAAATGGACGGAATGGAAGTGCTCCGACGCCTGCGGGCAGATGGCTGCAAAACGCCGATTTTGCTTTTGACCGCCAAAAGCGAAGTGGACGACCAAGTGTCCGGGCTGAACAGCGGTGCGGATGATTACCTGCCCAAACCGTTCTCAACCAAAATTCTGCTCGCCCGTGTTGCCGCCATGCTGCGCAGGCGCGAAGAGTTTACACCCTCTGTTCTGCAATTCGGCAGCATTACCCTCAATCAGCAAACCTATGAATTATCAGGAAACGGGCAAACGGTCATTCTGCCGAAAATTGAATATCAGCTCATGGAATTGCTCATGCTCAACACCGAGCGATATTTTTCCACGGAAGATTTACTGTGCAAGATTTGGGGATATGATACGGAAACCGACCTTGGCACCGTGTGGGTTTACATCTCGTATCTGCGCAAACGCCTCGTCGCCCTGAATGCCGATGTTTCAATATGTGCAAAGCGAAATTTAGGATACCGGTTGGAGAAAACAAAATGATTAAAGCGCTGCAAAAACGGTTTGTTACGACCGCGATGGCCGCCATCAGCATTTTATTGATACTGATGCTCGGTGCCATTAACATTATCAATATCATCACTACCTCAAAGCGCTCCGATGAAACGCTTCGGATTGTATCCATGAGCGAGGGTAACCCGAAAATATTCGACAAGCCGAATCAAAAGCCGCCGCAGGAACCGCAGCCGAAGCCGACCCGCAGTGAATCGTTCTTGGGTGAAAACAAAAATGAATACGACATATTCATGTCGAGCAACTTTTTCATTGTCCGGTTCGACAACGACATGAACGCCGTTTTCACCGACACCGAACGCACCTCAACCGTTACGGATAAACAGGCGGTATCGCTTGCCGAGCAAGCCGTTGCCGAACAATCCCGACAGGGACGCTTCGGAAAATACCGCTTTTTCTGCGATATCGGCAATGAATCGCAGGAAACGGTGGTCGTTTTTCTGGATGTGACAAATGACATACGCTCGTGCCTTTCCGTGCTCATTGCTTCGCTGGCAGTCGGCATTGTGTGTTGGATTTTTATGTTGCTGATAACGGCTTTCCTCTCACGCAAAGCCATTCGTCCGATTGCGGAAAATATGGAAAAGCAAAAACAATTTGTCACAAATGCAGGGCATGAAATTAAAACACCGCTTGCAATTATTCAATCCAATACCGAAGCCATGGAGCTGTACAGCGGTGAAAGCAAGTGGAGCAAAAACATCAAAACACAAGTCGAGCGGTTGAGCGGCTTGACGCAAAGCCTGCTGACCTTGGCACGCATGGATGAAGGTGCGGAAAAGACGCTGACAACCATTGATATTTCCGAGCTGCTCATACAGACAGCCGAGCAGTTTCAAGATGCCGCCGAGCAAAAGGGAATTGCATTAACGACAAGCATTCAACCCGACATCCGTATACAAGCGGTGCGAACGGAAGCGGAACAGCTTTGCGGCATACTGCTCGACAACGCCGTCAAATACACCGATGACAACGGATGTATTGAAATAGACCTGCAAAAAAAAGACAAAGCTCTGCTGATGACGGTTCAAAACACGTGCTCCGCTCTGCCGCAAACCGAGCCGCAAAAGCTGTTTGACCGTTTTTACCGCTCCGACAAAGCCAGAACCCAGCAAAGCGGTGGTTACGGAATCGGGCTGTCGGTGGCGCAGGGCATTGTGGAATCCTACGGTGGAACGATTCGAGCCGATTATCCCGAACCAAACCGTATTTGCTTCACTGTAAAACTAAAAGTTTGATTTTTTGACTGCCACTGCGGCAGTCATTTAATTTTCGTTTAAGGTTTACCCGATATAATAGGCACAAAGGAAGAAGACCAAAGAAAGGAGTGAAAAAAGAATGGACTTTCGACACGAACTCAAGCACGAAATCACCCAAGCGGATTTACTCGCTTTGCGCAGTCGGCTGAGTGCGGTGCTTCGGCAAGACAGACACACCATCAATGGTAAATATTTGATAAGAAGCCTGTACTTTGACAACCTCTATGACAAAGCCCTGCGTGAAAAAATCGACGGGGTGAACATGAGGGAAAAGTTTCGCATTCGCTTCTACAACGGTGACACCTCATACATCATGCTGGAGAAAAAGCGAAAAATCAACGGGCTTTGTTCCAAGGAACAAGCTCGGTTGACCCAAGAAGAAGCGCAAGCCATCGCACAGGGAGATGCAAAAGTCATCCAAAACAATCCGCATTACCTGGTGCGGGAATTGCATCAAAAAATGACGACCGAGGGAATGATGCCGAAAACGATTGTGGATTACACCCGTGAACCTTTTGTGTTTCCGCCCGGGAATGTGCGTATCACGCTTGATTACGACATACGAAGCGGCTTGCAATGCACCGATTTTCTCAATCCGCAATGCCTAACCGTTCCGGTTCGGGACAACCCGATTGTGTTAGAAGTGAAATGGGACGAATATCTGCCCGATATGATTCGGGATTTGGTTCAGGTGCCCACCACTCATGCCACCGCGTTTTCCAAATATGCCGCCTGCCGCATTTACGGCTGACAAAAAATGAAGGAGAAAAGTAAAATGAATTTTAATGATATTTTCAAAAGCAGTTTTTTAGAGAATGTAACGAGCGTTAATTTGCTTGACATGGTAATCGCCATTGCGCTGTCCTTCGCCATCGGTTTGTTCATCTTTTTTATCTACAAGAAAACCTTTGCCGGCGTGATGTATTCCTCCACCTTTGGCATTACGCTTATTGCTCTGACCATGATTTCCACCTTTGTGATTTTGGCCGTCACCTCCAATGTCGTGCTGTCCCTCGGCATGGTCGGTGCTCTGTCGATCGTCCGCTTCCGCACCGCTATAAAGGAGCCGCTCGACATAGCCTTCCTCTTCTGGTCAATTGCCGCAGGAATAATTCTCGCTGCGGGCATGATTCCCCTCGCGGTCATCGGAAGCATCTTCATTGCCGTCATTCTCCTGCTCTTCGTAAACAAAAAGCCGCACGTAAATCCCTACATCATCGTCCTCTCCTGCAAAGACCACGAAGCGGAGAACGAGGCCATGAGCTATATTAATTCAAAGGTCGAGCGCAGTGTTTTGAAATCAAAATCGGCACAGCGCGGCGTAATCGAGCTCAACATGGAGGTTCGTCTGAAGAGCACAAACACCGATTTCGTTAATGAGCTTTCAGCAATTCGCGGCGTTAACAGCGCGGTCTTAGTAAGCTACAACGGCGAATACATGGGTTAAGGAGAATTAGTTATGTCAACCGGCAAGCATATTGATAAGATCTGTATTGCTGTCGTCGCCGTCACGCTCGTTATCACGATTCTGTTCATGTGCGGAAGCTCCATCGGCATTGCCATCGCCGACAGAGTCGTTAAATACGAAAGCACCATTTTTGACACCTCCTATGTTCACTCGATAGACATCGTCATGGACGATTGGGACACATTTATCGAAAACTGCGAAAGCGAGGAATACTCGCCATGCACTGTCGTTGTAGACGGCGGCAAGTACGCAAATGTTGCCATCCGCGCAAAGGGCAACACATCTCTTTCGAATGTCAGGTCACTCGGCAGTCAGCGCTACAGCTTCAAGCTTGAGTTTGACCATTACGAGGACTCGATAAGCCTTGACGGTCTCGATAAGCTCTGCCTGAATAACCTCATTCAGGACAACACCATGATGAAGGACTATCTTTCATATCAGCTTATGAGCGATTTCGGTGTTGACTCCCCTCTCTGTTCATACGCATATCTCACGGTCAACGGTGAGGACTGGGGACTGTATCTCGCCGTCGAGGGCATTGAGGACAGCTTCCTCTCCCGCAATTACGGCTCCGACAGCGGCGAGCTATATAAGCCGGACAGTCTGAGCTTCGGCGGAGGACGCGGCAACGGCAAGAATTTTAATATGGACGACTTCGATTTCGACAGTATTGAGACCCCCGACTCCGATTCAGAGACTGACGGCAGCGCTCGGCAGGGCGGCTTTTCGGGTGGCTTTGACCCCGGCACCGAGCTCCCCGAGGACTTTGATTTCGGAAATGCAATGACAGGCGGCGCTACGGAATCGTCCGAGGATAACGGTGATAACCTGAACGGAGGTTCCGCAGGCTCATCAGAGGGCTTTGGAGGAAAGACCGGCGGCGGAAGAGGCTCAATGCC
>DNXM01000225.1 GCA_003505905.1 Oscillospiraceae bacterium | reverse complement strand
GCGAGGTAAGAGCTCACCGGCGTGCGGGAGACCGCACGGCCCTGTAAACCCTATCCGAGGCAACACCGACCGGAGGAGCTTGCTCGGCTGATTCTCCAACGGGTGGCTGGAGCCCTGTGGCAACACAGGGCGTAGATAGATAGTTGCCTTTAATGACAGAACCCGGCTTACAGATTCGCTTGTGTTTTATTTTTGAAGAAAAGGGAAGAAAAACCGTGGATGATATTTACATCGGGGGCAACCACAGCCAAAACCGCCGCCCGGACCGCTCCGACAACGGTCATTCCTCGGGCGACATCTATATTTCCGGCTCCCGGAACAACCGCAGCCGCTATTCGCCGCCGGCGGACGATGACCGGTTGCCGTTCGACACCGATTTTGATGAGCCCGAATACGCAGAGCCGAAGCGCAAGCAACCGCCCGAGCGTGCACAGCGCTCTTCCGCACCGCCGCAGCGACCCAAGCAACCGACCCGAAGCAAGCGCAAAAAGCATCCGTTTCGCCGTTTGCTTGCCGTTTTGATGATTCCCGTGCTGCTCTTTGCCGGTGTGGTCGGCATGGTCTACAATATGTTCAGCAGTGTGGATTATAACGAAACCGGGCACAAGGACAATGTTTTTTTAGACAGCAATCAGCTTGTGCAGAACCGAGCTGTTAAAAATATTTTGCTTTTGGGTGTTGACCGCCGCAATGCGGACGATTCCTCCCGTTCGGACACGATGCTGATGGTGTCGATTGACACCGTTCACAAAAAAATCAAGCTCACCTCTTTTTTGCGTGACTCCTATGTTTACATCCCCGAAAAGAAAAAGAGCAACCGCCTGAACGCCGCCTGCACCTACGGCGGTGCGCAGATGGTCATGGACACCATCGAATACAACTTCAATGTGCGCATCGACCACTATATGCTTGTCGACTTTTCGATGTTTGAAGACATCATCAACGGTTTGGACGGTGTAAGCGTGGACATCACCGAAAAAGAAGCGAAATATATGCGCAATGTCGTTCACCTGAAAAACATTCAAGCCGGCGAAAACATTCCGCTCAACGGCAAGGAGGCTTTGTGGTACTGCCGAATCCGCAAGCTTGATTCCGACTTTATGCGCACCGAGCGTCAGCGCAAGGTGATGACCGCACTCATTCAAAAAGCCAAAAAGACCAATGTTTTTTCGCTCTACGGCATGGGCAAGGATGTGGTTTCACAGATTGAAACCGACATGAGCCCGTCGGATTTGACCGCTCTGACCGTTTCAGGTGTTCTGCGCTATTTGAGCTACGATGTCGAACAGTGCAGTATTCCGACCGAGGGCACTTGGCAAAGCAAGCGCATCAACGGCAATTCCGTACTCAGCCTTGATTTGGAAGCCAACAGCAAATATTTGAAAGAATTTATTTATGAAGAATAAAGGAGACCTGCATCATGAAACCGTTTATGGATGAAAGCTTTTTGCTGGATAATGCGCCGGCACGGGAATTGTTTGCCGCCGCAAACGAAATGCCGATTTTCGACTGGCATTGCCATTTGTCACCGAAGGAGATTTACGAAAACGAACAGCCCGACAACATTGCTTGGCTCATGCTCGGCGGTGACCACTACAAGTGGCGTGCCATGCGTTCAAACGGCATCGACGAGCGTTTCTGCACAGGTGCTGACACTACCGACTGGGAGAAGTTCGAGAAATGGGCAGAGACTGTTCCTTATACCTTCCGTAACCCTCTCTACCACTGGACACACCTTGAGCTCAAGACCGCTTTCGGCATCAACGAGACTCTCAACCCAGAGAATGCACGTGAGATATACGACAACTGTAACTCACAGATTGAGAACGACCCTAAGTTCTGCCCACGTGGCATGATGGAGCACTACAACGTGAAGGTTGTCTGCACAACAGATGATCCTGCTGACACTCTCGAGTGGCACAAGATTGTCAAGGACGACCCAACAGCAAAGACACGTATGCTCCCTACATGGCGTCCTGATGCAGCTATGAACATCGACGCGCCTACATGGCCTGCTTATATCGCTAAGCTCTCTGAGGTTGCCGAGGTTGACATCAAGTCATTCGCTGAGCTCAACGCCGCTCTTCAGAAGCGTCACGATTTCTTCGCAGAGANNACTACAAGTGGCGTGCCATGCGTTCGTTCGGCATTGACGAAAAATATATCACGGGGGATGCAAGCTGGCACGACAAATTCATGGCTTACGCCGAGATGCTGCCCTATGCCGTAGGCAACCCTCTTTACCATTGGACGCACTTGGAATTGCAGCGTTTCTTTCACATTGACACGCCTCTTTCTCCCAAAACAGCGGAAGAAATTTGGAGCAAGGCAAATGCAATGATTGCCATGGGCGGCTTCAAGCCGAGAGATTTGATTGCCAAATCCAATGTTGCCTGCGTGTTCACCACCGATGACCCTGCCGATTCACTGGAATACCACAAGCTCATCGCCGAAGACAAAACCTTCCAAACCAAGGTTGTTCCCGCTTTCCGCCCCGACAAAGCGTTGGGCATCGAGCTGCCCGCTTTTATTCCGTGGCTCAAGAGCTTGGAGGAGCGCATCGGGCGCAAAATCGAAACCTACACCGCTTTGGAAGAAGCCTTGCTCGAACGCATTGCTTTCTTTGCCGAATACGGCTGTAAGGGCAGTGACCACGCATTCTCCTATGTCCCCTACGCCGAAGCAACGGCGGATGAAATTGAAGCCATCTTCCAAAAGGGCAAAAAAGGCGAAACACTCACCGTGCTTGAAACCGACCGATACCGTACCGCCTTACTCTCCACCCTTGCCAAGGAATATGCACGCAGGGCCTGGGCAATGGAGCTGCATATCGGTCCCATGCGCAACAACAACAAAAAGATGTTTGAGGCCATCGGTCCCGACACGGGCTTTGACTCCTTGGATGACCGTGAAATTGCCGTTCCGCTGTCCCGCTTCCTTGACAGCTTGGCTTATGTCGACCTTCTTCCCAAGACCATCCTGTTCACACTCAATCCCAAAGACAACTATGTTTTGGGCTCCATGCTCGGCAACTTCCAAAATTCCGATGCACCCGGCAAAATTCAGTTCGGCTCGGGCTGGTGGTTTAACGACAACCTGGACGGCATGAGAGAGCAGATGAAAGCGTTGGGCAACCTATCCATCCTCGGCAAGTTTGTCGGCATGGTCACCGACTCCCGTTCGTTCCTCTCCTATCCCCGTCACGAATATTTCCGC
>DNXM01000018.1 GCA_003505905.1 Oscillospiraceae bacterium | reverse complement strand
TGGCAGACCACCATTCGGCGGGAATTTGTTCGGCAGAGCCATCCGGCGAAACGGTGAGCGAGTAGCCTTCCATCGCCGAGGCAATCAACTTAACATCCGTTTGAACTTCAAATAAGCAGGTCTTGATACCGGTTGTGCCGATATCGTATGCCATAATCATCGCTTTTTCCATTTCACTAATCCCCGATTCATAAAAAATGAAAGGCAAACCGCACAATTTTTGTGCGAATTTACCTTTTCATCATACCATATATATTCTTTTATTTCAACAGACTTTTCAAAATATCAAGTGCTTTCGTGTAACCGTTGATGCCAAGCCCCTGAACGGTCGCCACGCAAGCAGGGCGCACATAGGAAACACGGCGAAAATCCTCTCTTGTCTGCGTGTCGGTCAAATGCACCTCCACCGTCGGAATACCAACCGCCTTGACCGCATCGGCAATGGCAATGCTCGTGTGCGTGTAGGCGGCAGGGTTGAACACAATGCCGTCCGTGTTGCCGTATGCCTGCTGGATTTTGTCCACCAAGTCGCCCTCGTGGTTGGATTGGTAGCATTCAATTTCAATGTTGTGTTCTTCGGCGTAATTTTCCATTTGCTTCAGCAAATCCGCATAGCTTTCTCTGCCGTAGATTTCAGGCTCCCGAATGCCCAAAAAATTGATGTTCGGACCGTTTAAGACAAGCAGTTTCATGGCAATACCTCCAAAATGCGTTCCACGGTTTCATCTGCGTTTTCGCTGACCTCCACCGAAAAATCACAAGCTTCTTTGTAAATCGGCAAGCGCTCTTGATAAAGCTTTTCCAAATTTCCGTTTTGGCTCAACGGTCGGTTCTGCGTTGCCAAAGCTTCGAGCGGTTTCTCTAAAAACACAACGGTTGCGTTTTGCTTGAGTGCGTGAATATTTTCTTTCCGCAAGACCGCTCCGCCACCCGTGGCGATTACGGTTTGACTGCGTTTTCCGACTTCTTTGCAAACCTCTGCCTCTGTTTCACGGAAAAACGCTTCGCCCTTTTCGGCGAATACGCTCGGAATATCCCGACCGAGCTTGTGTTCGATTTCCGTGTCGGTGTCGATTACCTGACGCTGTAACCGTTTTGAAAGCAGGGAAGCAACCGTGCTTTTTCCGCACCCCGGCATACCGATGAGCACAAGGTTTTTCATACTGCGCTCGGTGTCGGCAATTGCTTTTTCAATAAGGCTTTCGTCTAATTTTTGCCGCAAAAACCGTTCTGCCGAGCGAAATGCCTGGGCGCAGAGCATCGGCAGACCGTTCACGGTTTTACAGCCCTGCTGTTTGGCTTGCCGCAACAGCTCGGTGACGGACGGATTGTAAATCATGTCCGCTACGCCTTGGCATTGCGGAAAATCCGCAACCGAAAGCGGAGCAACGCCGTTGTTCGGAAACATTCCGACGGGGGTAGCGTTGATGATAAACTCGGCGTCACGGTGCAGATGCAAATTGTGATAATTGTTTTCGCCGTTTCGGGAAACGACCACCACTTCTTTTGCCTTTTTATCACGGAATACGGTGATAGCGGTTTGTGCCGCACCGCCGCTGCCGAGAACCAGCACCTTTTTGCCTGTAACATTCATCTCTGCCCGTTTGAGCAGACAGCAAAAACCGAAGTAATCGGTATTATCCCCGAGCAAACCGCCACCGGGCAAACGGGTGACGGTGTTCACCGCACCGATTCGCTCGGCTTCGGGGGTGAGCCGGGTCATATAGGGCAATACGGTTTTTTTGTAGGGAATGGTCACGTTCATGCCGTCATAGACATTGCTTTGCACAAAGTCGGCAACCTCGTTTTCTTCCTTTTCAAACAGCTCGTATTCATAGGCACCGCCGGTGATGCACCGGTGCAAAAACGGCGAATAGCTGTGACTGAGCTTTTTACCCAATAAGCCAAAGGGCATGGTTTCACTTCCATTCAAACAATTTCGGAGTAACTGCCGAGATAGGTGAAGCTTTCCAGGTCGTTTTCCAGCTCGCAAATCAGTTGACGAAGCGCAGGGGAATAGACCGAAGCATTGATGTCGAAATAGAACATGAATTCAAAATCACGCCCGGGAATGGGACGGCTTTCAAGCTTGATGATATTGATGTTGTTGGCGTAAAACCGTGCAATCACCCGGTAAAGCGAACCGGGGCGGTGCGGCAGGATAAGCATTAAACTTGTGCGGTCGGCACCGGGGTAGATTTCGGGCTTTTTGGAGATGCAGATGAAACGGGTGTAGTTCCCCAAGCTGTTTTGAATGTTGCGTTCGAGCGTGTCCAAGCCGTAAAGCGAAGCACAGTTGCTCGACGAAACAGCCGCCAAGTCCGTGCGGTCGGATTCCGCCACCGTTTGAGCGGCAACGGCGGTGTTGGCGCAGGCGGTCACCTGAACCCCTTTGAGCTTGGAGAGATATTCACTGCATTGGCTGAGTGCCTGCTCGTGGGAGATGACTTTTTTAATGTCCTTCAGCTTTGTGCCGGGCTTGACAAGCAAATTGTGGTTGACCTGCAAACGGGTACTGCGCACAATATAAAAATGGTTTTGAATCATCAAGTCATAAATGTGGTTGACCGACCCGGCGGTGCTGTTTTCAACGGGTATAACACCGTAACGGCACAAGCCCTTGTCCACCGCCGCAAAGACCGATTCAAACGAGTTGCAGTACATGATGTCGGGCAAAGAAAACAGCTTTTCACACGCAAGCTGAGCGAAAGCGCCCTCGGTGCCCTGACACGCCACAACGGCTCGTTCGGGGAATAAGGGAGAGGTGTCGGTTAATGCGTTTTCCAACACGGTTTCACAATCGGATTTCGGCAGGGTGATGCGGTTTTGGCGAGAACGGGAAAGCTCCATGAGCAACGAAAACAACACTCTTGCTTCGCTTTCGTGCTCATCACCTGCCAGCTCCGACACACGCAGCAGTAGTTCCCGTTCCCGATGTGGGTCAAACACCTTCAACCCGTTTTCTTTTTTGTATGCGGCGATTTTTTCGCTGATGCCCATGCGCTGCTTGAGCAATTCAACAAGCTGTTCATCGGTTGCGTCTATCGCTTTTCTCAATTCCGTAATGGATTCACTCATGTTCTGTCCTTCCTTTCCGAATGTCGGCAAGTGCCACGGCAACGGCGGCCTCAACGCAGGGTACGGCACGATGCACGATGCACGGGTCATGCCGACCGCCGACACATATTTTTTTGTTTTCTTTTGTTGTGAGGGATACGGTGTCTTGCTCTTTTGCGATGGACGGTGTCGGCTTCATCGCAACACGGATTACCAACGGCATGGCGGTTGAAATGCCGCCCAAAATTCCGCCGCAGCGGTTCGTTTTGGTCTTGACGGTATCGCCGTCATAATAAAAAGCGTCGTTGTTTTCGCTTCCTGTCAAAGCGGCGCAGGCAAATCCGTTGCCGAATTCAACGCCCTTGACGGCTGGAATTCCGAAAACACAGGCGGATATTTTTCCCTCAAGTCCGTCAAACAGCGGGCCGCCCAAGCCGCACGGCAAGCCGACAACGGCACATTCGATGATGCCGCCGACCGAGTCACCGTTCGCTTTTGCGATTAGAATTTCTTTTTTCATTGCTTCACCGATTGCTTCGTCCGCAACGGGAAACTCTTTTTTTTGAATGACTCGAAGCTGTTCGGCATTGATTTGAGTTGGGTCAAAGGCGGTGTCCGAAATGCCGTGAATGGCTTGAATGTGTGCGCCCACGGTGACCCCGAGCGACTCCAGCCATTGCTTGCAAAGCGCACCCGCAATGCAAAGCGGTGCCGTCATGCGCCCCGAAAAAGCGCCGCCGCCCGATTTGATTTCACCGTATTTGCAGTAGGCGGTGTAGTCGGCGTGACCGGGTCGGGGAAGAAAAGCAAGGTCGGCATATGCCTGCGGTCTTGCATCTGAATTGCGAATCACGGCGGTGATGGTTTCCCCCGTTGTTACGCCGTTTTCAACGCCGGTTGTAAAATGAACCTCGTCCTTTTCTTTTCGTGCGGTGGAAATCGCTCCCACAGCCGCACGGCGAAGCATGAACGCACGCAATTCATCGAAATCAATCGAAAAGCCTTTCGGGAATCCGTCAATTTTCACGCCGATTTCGTCAGCGTGGCTTTCACCGAAAATGTCGATGCGGATGTTGTCACCGATGGAGTAGCTCATGCGTTTTCCTCCTCACTTTTGCCGCAGAGGGCATGAAAATCATCAAAAAAATGCGGATAGGATTTTTTCACGGCTTCGCAGCCGAACACGGCTGTTGGCTTTTGAGCGTGGCTTGCCGCTATCACGGCACTCATCACCATGCGGTGGT
>DNXM01000045.1:5548-5720 GCA_003505905.1 Oscillospiraceae bacterium | reverse complement strand
GGGTCACGACCATTCCAACACCTTCACCGTGAATTGGCAGGGTATTGACATTGTCAACACGGGCGGATGCAAATACCAAGCTCCGCTTCGCCTTTTCACAAGCGGTGTGCGTGTGATTACACTCAACGAAAAAAATCCGAGAGAATACGAAAGCCATATGCTCTCCGTCAAA
>DNXM01000045.1:0-5526 GCA_003505905.1 Oscillospiraceae bacterium | reverse complement strand
GTCGGGACGGCTCAAAGGTGTTTGAGGCAGACGGTGTTTCCAAAACGGATTTGCTTGTCACCTCTTTTTGGGAGAGCCTGACGAATGTGGTTATGAGCGTGGTGCATTTGATTTGCCGATAAAAATGGTACGGAGGTAATACCATGAAAAAAGGTTTGGCATTGCTGTTAAGTGCGACCATGCTTATGCCCTCGGCAACGGCAGCTCGTGCGACAGAGAAGAAGACCTATGAGCAGCCCTTCATGAAAAACACAATGGGGAGCGAAACCTTTCGCATTCCGGGCTTGATTACGCTGAAAAACGGCAGCGTGATGGCAACGGTGGATATGCGCTATTCTCACACGCAGGATTCGCCGAATAATTTGGACACGCTCGTGGCGGTTTCCCCCGACGGCTACAAAAATTGGGCTTACACCGTGGTCAATCATTTTGACGATTACCCCGACGGTGTGACAAACGAAGCAAGTGCCTCGTTCATTGACCCGGTCATGATTCAGTCGAAAACGACCGACCGCATCTTTTTGCTGTGCGATGCGTTTCCGTCCGGCATCGGCTCGGCGGCTTCCGTGCCCGGGAGCGGTTGTGTAACGGTGGACGGTAAAAAATATCTTGCACTGTTCGACGGGGACAACACCGACATCACAAAAGCGAAGTATTACATCGGCGATTTTTCAAACGGCTTTGCAAGCGTCTTTGCTTTGGCAAGCAAACAAAAAACCGCCTACACCGTTGACAGCGAATACCGCCTTTACAAAAACGGCGAAGCGCTGACGATGAAGCAAAACGGCACGGAAAAAACCGTGAAGCAAAATGTGTTTTACATCGAGTCGGAGCTGACCGTGTTCCGCACCTGCTTTGAGTGGCTGCGCTGGTCGGACGACAACGGCAAAACATGGAGCGAGCCGATGGTGCTCAACGCTTTTGTCAAGGGTGAGAACGAGCGCTTTTACGGCGCAGGCCCGGGGCGAGGGATTGTTACCACCGTCAACGGCAAAGAGCGCATTGTGTTCCCCATGTATTGGGGCGGAAAAACCGTTGAGCATTTCAGTGCGATTTATTCCGATGACGGCGGAAAGACTTGGCAAAGGGGCGAGAACGCCTCGTGGCGAAACGCCGTTGAAAAAACGAGTGAAACGCAAATTGTGTCGCTCCCAAACGGCGGTCTGCGTGCCTATTCCCGCAATGCGTTTAAGTGCATCGCCTACGGGGACAGCTTTGACGGCGGCAAAACCTGGACGAAGTTTCAGCTTGACCCGCAGTTGACCGGCAAGAACGACTGCATGGTGTCGTTCCTCAACACCTCAAAAAAAATCAACGGCAAAACCGTACTGCTTGCGTCCTTTGCAGGCAACCGTGACAGCCGGGCGAACGGCGTGGTTAAGGTCGGCTTGTTTGAAGCGGATAATTCCGTTACATGGATTAGCACCTACCACATCAACACGGGCTTTTTCGCCTATTCGTGCATGACGGAATTGAGCGACGGCAGCATCGGCATTTTGGTGGAGGAAACCGAATACGGTGTGGTCAATTACAAAATTTTGTCGGTGGATGAAAACGGAAATATCAGCGAAATCAACGGCGAGAATGCCCCGTATGCCGACAGCCGAAGCAAAAAGGAAATTCTGCGGGATAAGTGGAGAGATTTTTATTTGCGCCTGCTTAAATTGTTTAAGCTTGCCTGATTATGTTCCGGCGGTCTTTTATGAACGGAGGTTTTTGTGTGAAAATTGTGAATGGTTTTATTGCGTTTATCGTTTTGCTTTCATCTGTTTTTCGTGTGGATATCGGTTTGGGTCTGAACCCGACAAACCGAACGCTGAATTTGGAAGAGGAAGGCTACAAGCTTGTGTGGCAGGATGAATTCAAGGGCACCGAGCTTGACAAAAACAAATGGAACGACAACCAAAGTGTGAACACGCTCCATTGGGGTGCGGTGCGCAACGGCGGTTATTGGCACAAGGATATGATTTCGGTGAGTGACGATAACCTGCACATCAAGGTCAAGTATGTTGACGGCGGCGCAGCGTCCCGTTACGGCGGCGATTATAAAGCAGGCTGGTACACAGGCTATGTCACCACCTACCTTTCCAACCCGAGCGATTTGAGCAATCCGGACACATTCCTCTACGGCTATTTTGAAACCCGAGCCATTCTGCCTGCCGGCGAAGGGCTTTGGTCGGCGTTTTGGATGATGAACGACGGCGTTTACAAAACAGATAACGACGGCAGGGACGGCACGGAAATTGATGTGTTCGAGTCGTTCGGTTACCCGGACCAACCGTTTTACACGGCGAACAAGGTTGCCGTGAATCTGCATTGGAACGGTTACAACGAAGCGCATGAGCATTACCATGTCGGCGATTTTTACGCTGTGAATCCCTACAAGCAATACAACACCTACGGCGTGAAGTGGACGCCCGATGAATATGTGTTTTACATCAACGGCAAAGAATGCGCACGCACCGACCGCGGCGGCGTTTCGCAAAACCCCGAATGCCTGTTGCTTTCGGTTGAAATTTCCGGCAAAAACGGTGTGGCGAGCGGAAAAGGAAACATTTCGGCGAATGTCGGCGATGTGGAATTTTTGGTGGACTATGTGCGTGTATATCAGCAGGTGAAGGAGAATTGAAGGCATGAAAAAGAACAGGCGAAAAATCGGCTTCGTTTTGCTCGTTGTTCTTGCCGCCCTTGCGCTTGTGTTGGGGGTAACTTTTGTTCCTCACGGTGTTTTTCAAAACAATTTGATGCAGAAGCCGAATTCATTCAGTGGCTCGTCCGAAATTTTTGAAAAAGACGATTTGACGGCGGCGGCACAGGCGGTTGAAAACGAGTTGAACGGTTTTGAGGGCGTCAAAAATATTTTGTCCATTCGCTATTGCGGGGATGAAACGCAGACGCAGGCGAACCGTGAATATTGTGAAGGGTTGGCGTTGAGCCAATCGGTCACGGTCGATGCATTCGCCGTGTTTGAAGCGTCGTTCACCACGGGGCAAAATACGCAGTCGCTCAATTCAAACGATGTTTACACGGGCTTTACCTTTTATTTGGCTCGCAGGAACGGCGGAAATTGGGTTGTGCTGACCTGCGGATATGCTTAAGCGGAAATCGGTGCTGTGCGGTGCCGTGATTTGCCTTGTGAAAAAGTGTAAAAAGTAACAGCCACGCAAACAAAAAAGCAAACAAAAAAGGGCAACTCGGGTGAGCTGCCCTTTTTGCATTTTCAAACCGTTTTAACGGTGTTCAAGTGAACGGCTTAACCGATGGAAACCGATTCCGTCGGACGCCTGAACAAATTGAAGAAGAACTTAAAGAAAGCGGAAATTTTTGCGCCGACTCCCGTTTTAACATTTATCGTATAATCGGTTTTGACTTCGCCTTGTGAGTTGATGATGACATCGGTGCCGTCTGTTACCGACACCGTGATGGTCTTTGAGGCGGACAGAGAGCCGGTGGTGAACACCAAAACCGTGTTTTCGGCACCCTTGGATTCAACCTTTTCTCCCTCGCATTCCACGAAAAAGCCTTCGGGCACATTCTTGACCGATACGACCACCTTTGCGCAGGATTTATAGTTGATTGAGGGCGAGGAGTTTTGAGCAAACTCGATATCTTCGGAGGTGTAGCCGAACTCGGTTACCTTTTGCGGGTCGGAAACGGAAGCGTGCGTAATCACCGAGGATTCGTCATCGGGGTTATTGAGAATGGTCAATTTGTTAATCGTTGTCGAAAAGGTTTTACTGCCGACGGTATAGCTGATGGGGAACAGCTGATAGCCGCTCTTGGTGAAGGGCTCCGTGCTGTATTTCAGGCTTGAAGCGGGAATCCAAAAATAAGCGCCGGTGTCGTATTTCAAAATCACACGAATACCTGCCGGGTCAAAGATTTCGCCCGTGTAATATTCGGTCTTCTTCGGGGCCTTAATGATTTCAATGCCTGTTTCATGCCCACCGGCAGGCAGTGCAACCCAAACGCCGTACAGGGTCATGTGCTTGGTAACCGAAATCGTGTCGCCCGGTTTCCAAGTCGGGGTGGAGGCGTTGGACGATTCTGACCAGCCTTGGAACAGGTAGCCGTTGCAAATGGGAACATCACCCGGCACGGTGAACTCGGAAACATTGGTCAAGAGCGAGTAATCGCAGGATTCGCAGAAAGAGCCTACTTTATTGAGCTTGAAGGTGACGGAGTAGGCACTTGCCCAAACGGCGTAAAGCGTGGTTGCTTTGCTGATTTTGATTTTACCGCCTGCGTAATATTCGGGCTTGGTTGCCGAGGGCGAGGTCGCCCAGCCGAGGAAGCACATACCCGGACAGACGGGATGCTCATCGGGAATCTCGTACAGACTGCGTGTGCTCGTCGTTGCAAAAAGCGAAGGGTTCGTATAAGAAGCACCGGAGCGGTTCAGGTTGTAGCTCAGGGTGTTTATCTTTTCCCATACGCCGTAAAGGGTCATGTTTTTGCCGGTGCCGACCGTATCACCGGGCAGGAATTCGGGATACTGCGAAAGCGCATAAGTGTCCCAGCCGAAAAAGGCATAGCCTGCCTTAAAGGGCACTTCCGTCGGGATTTGAAAGACACCCTTCGTTTCCAAATCGGAAAAAGTATAGCTGCTCATGGCGCCGTCCAAATTCAAATCCCACTTAATTAAAACGGAAAATTCATAAACAGGCTTAAAGGTTATATCGGTGCCTGTGTAAAACTTTTTGCCGGCAGCATAGGTTTCGGTTTTGTCAATCGTCCAGCCGATAAAATAATGCTCGGCATCCGGAGCCGCAGGTACATCCTTCGGGATTGAGAAAAAGCCGCGGTCCGTGGTGGTTGTGGTGCTGAATACGGTTTTGTCGGCATTCAAAAAAGTGACCTTGTGTGACTTGTTGCCAACATTGAAGGCAATCGTCCAACTGCCGTCGCAAAATTCAAAATCTGCCATGTTGCTGTGCTTGGTTTTTGCAAAAATTTTAACAACAACAAGACCCATGCTGTTAAAGGTAACATTGAAATCTTTTTTGTTGACCCCGTTGTTTTCCGGTGTCACGGTCACCAAATCTTCGCCGACGATAAAAGTAATATCAACATCGCCGACAATCGTCAGACCCCGATAGCTCCCGTACTTATCGGACAAACGCTTCAAATATACGCTGCGCATCGAAACCGTTTCACCGACCGAAGCTTTGTAGTTTTTATCGACAGTATTTGCGCTGACAATACCGTCATCAATCGTCGCCGAGGCGGAAAAAGAAACGGCACTCAAGCAAGAGCATACGGTGAGTAGAGCAAGAAGCAGAGAAAGAATGCGTTTGGAACTTTTCATAATATCACCCTTACCATAAAATATTATCGGTAATTATATATTAACAGGTGACGGAAAAAAAGCACTACCCAAATGGGTAGTTTTAACCGTTGCTCGCCGCACAAGCGTTACTTTGTTCCGTATCGCAGGGCAAGCGCACACCCATGGAACGGATGAAAAAGCCTCCCATTTTGGCAAAGCCAAAAAGGGAGGAGGACCGCCGAACGGCGGTGGAGGGT
>DNXM01000170.1:1301-5274 GCA_003505905.1 Oscillospiraceae bacterium | reverse complement strand
GGCATCCAAGCTGTCGCTCAACGCTTGTAACACTTCATAGGGCGTATTTTCCGCACGGCGGTATAATTCGGAAAAGTTGAGCATTCCCGCAGGGGTATCGGACTGCGTACAAATCACATTTTTCAGGCACGGCAGCATCGGGAGCATCAGCTTTTCGGGGTTCTGCTTGGACAGTGTCGGGCAAAGCTCATTGAGAATATTCGCATATTTCGTGGTACGGTATCCCTCGCCCATGACCAGCACCTTTGTGTCGGATTGACGAAGCAGATACTCCAATTCAAACACACGGTACGCCGTGTTCACCGTAACAAGCACCGCACCGATTTTGACGGTTGCATAAAAGGTCAACAGCCATTCGGGGATGTTCGTTGCCCAAATGGCAACATGGTCACCCTTGCCGACGCCCAAATCCATCAAGCCTCGTGCCACGGTGTTGCACTCATCATTGAACTCTTTCCAAGTGCGCTTATAGTCGATATCGTTGTATACAACGGCGTCGTTGTTCGGGTAGGTCTTTGCCAACTCGTCCAGCTGTGCGCCGATGGTTTTGTGCCACAGTTCTACCGCTTTCATTGGTTTTCTCTCCACTTCTTCATGTCGTTTGCCCGAATTTCCACACGGCGGATTTTTCCGCTCGCAGTCTTCGGCAAAGCATCCACATATTCAATCACACGGGGATATTTATACGGCGCCGTTTCTTTTTTGACAAAGGTTTGCAGCTCCTTGGTCAGTGCCTCGCTTCCGACATAGCCGTTGCGCAGCACAATCGTTGCCTTGACCGCCTGTCCTCGCACGGGGTCGGGCACGGAGGTGACCGCACATTCGAGCACGCTCGGATGCTCCAGCAAAACGCTTTCGATTTCAAACGGTCCGATGCGGTAGCCCGAGGACTTAATCATATCATCATTGCGTCCGACATACCAGTAGTAACCGTCCTCATCCCGCCAAGCGGTGTCGCCCGTGTGATACCAGCCGTCATGGATAGCGTCTTTGGTTTTTTCTTCGTCGCCGTAATAGCCGGTCAGCAAGCCCTGCGGACGGTTTTCGGGGTCGTACTTGACCACGATTTCGCCCGTAAAGCCCGTTTCGCACGAAACACCGTCGGCATCAATGATATCCACCGTGTACTGCGGGGACGGCTTGCCCATTGAACCCGGCTTCGGCTCCATGCCTTTGACATTGCAGACAATCGGGGTCGATTCCGACTGACCGAAGCCCTCGTACAGCTTCAAGCCCGTGGCTTGATACCATGTGTTATACACATCGGGGCTTAACGCTTCCCCTGCAATGTTGGTGTGCGTCAAGCTCGACAAATCGTATTGCTCAATACCGTGGTTGAGGAAAAAGCGGAACATCGTCGGCGGACAGCACAGCGTTGTTATTTTGTATTTTTCGATTTTCGGCAGGATTTTGCCGGGGTCGAATTTGTCAAAATCATAAACAAACAGACCGGCTTCCATAATCCACTGACCGAAGATTTTACCCCAGGCGCATTTTGCCCAGCCGGAGTCCGCAATCGTCAAATGCAGTCCGTCCGGAACAACGCACTGCCAATGCTTGGCGGTTTGAATGTGCCCGATGGGATAGTCGCAGGCGTGCATAATCATCTTCGGATAACCCGAGGTGCCCGAAGAAAAATAGCTGAGCATCGGGTCGGAGCTTTTGGTATAAATCCGCTCCAGCTCGTCGGATGCTTTTTCGATTTCAGCATTAAAGTCCAGCCAACCGTCCCGCTGACCGTTGACAATCACTTTTGTTTTCAGCGTCGGGCAATTCGCCTCACACGCATCAAACTGCTCGGCAACATCACCGTCCGCCGTGACAATGGCTGCCTTTGCGCCGCTGACATTGATGCGGTATTCGACATCGTGTTTTTTCACCATGAAGGTGGCGGGAATCATCACCGCACCGAGCTTGCTCAGCGCAACGGCGGTGAACCAAAACTGATAGTGACGCTTGAGCACGACCAACACCATATCGCCCTTGCCGATGCCGTTGGCTCGCAGAAAATTCGCCGTTTTGTCGGAATAATACTTGATGTCGGCAAAGGTAAAGGTCTTTTCTTCGTCCGCATCGTTGCACCAAACCAGGGCACGGCGATTCGGGTCGTTGACGGCAATATCATCCACAATATCATAACCGAAGTTAAAGTACTCCGGGCTGGTCATGTCGATTTTTTGAATGATTCCGTCGGAATCGTAGGTTTCGGTTATGTATCGTAAGTTAATGTTTCTCATTTGTGTTTCGCTGTCCTTTCCTTATGCCTCGTCTTCCACTTCTTTTGAGATAATGACCGCCAAAAACAGACAATCTTCGCCGCCCGTGGCAATCATGCCGTGAGGCATACCGGAATCGTACATAATCGAGTCACCCTCATGCACCACACGGGTGTGACCCTCGTGCGTGAAAAGCAAAGAGCCCTTGAGCACATAGTCAAACTCCTGACCGGGGTGCGTGGACAGGTGAATGGGCAAGCCCTGCGCCTCATCGGAATAAGGTGCTTCCACCAAAAACGGCTCCGCCATTTTGTCACGCAGATTCGCCGCCAAGTGGAAATAGTTCAAATTTTCCGCACCGCGCTTATGGGGCAAGCCCGTGCCTGCCTTGGTGTAGGAGCAGCGAGCCAAATGCGGGTTTTCGCCCGTGAGCAGAGCGACCAATTCCACCTCTAACTTTTGCGCACACAACAGCAAAAAAATGAAAGAAAAGTCGCTTTCGCCCTTTTCCATTCGCATATACTCGTCAACCGTTGTTTTGGTTGCCTGCGCCATTTCCTCGGGGGAAAAGCCCATAATTTCACGCAGCGCACAAATTCTTTCCGCAATATCCTTGATTCCGGATTTCATAAAACAGCACCTCATTTTTTGAAAGAATATTCAGTTGGAAGAAACACTCTCCCAATATAAATCTTTATTATTTTTACTATTTTATATGAGAATGGTCACTTTGTCAAGGCATTTTTCGGAAGATTTAACAGTTGACGAGCCGAACGGAAAGCGGTATTATTTATACAACGCATAAAAAGGAGGGTCGGCATGGAACGATTGACCGTTATCACGGGTCACTACGGCAGCGGAAAAACAACCTTTGCGCTGAATTCGGCGTGCCGTCTTGCGGCTCAAGGCAAAGCGGTAACCATTGTGGATTTGGACATTGTCAACCCGTACTTCCGCACCGAAGACCACCGTGCCATGCTCGAATCCAAAGGCATCACGGTCATCTCTCCGCCCTATGCCAACACCAACCTCGATTTGCCGGGTCTTTCCTCGCAAATCTACGGTGCATTCGAACAGAAGGGCGCAGTCATTCTCGATGTCGGCGGCGACGATGCCGGCGCAACGGCGCTGGGTCGCTTCAACCGCCAAATCGAACAGCGTGGCTACGAAATGCTGTGCGTAGTTAACGCCCGGCGCAACCTGACTGCCGAGCCGATGCAGGCAGCGCAAATGCTGTGGGATATTGAACAGGCAAGCCGCCTCAAAGCCACCGCTTTGGTCAACAACACCCACCTCAAGCAATTCACCGAACCGAAAACCGTGCTTGACTCACTGCCCTTTGCGCAGGAGGTCAGCCGCCTTACGGGGCTGCCGATTCGGTACACCACCGCACCGAGCGAATTGGCACCGCTTTTAAGCGAAGTCGAAAACCTGTACCCCGTAGAACCGTTTGTCAAAACACCTTGGGAAGCCTGACGGGCTTTTCAACGCAATAGAAAGAAGGGAAATTTATGGGAAAAATCACAATTGACGAAAACATCTGCAAGGGCTGTGAAATGTGTGTAAACGCTTGCCCGAAAAAGATTATCGCCTTGGCAAAAGACAAAATCAACGCAAAGGGCTATCACCCTGCGCAATGCGTGGAACCCGAAAAATGCACGGGCTGTGCCTCCTGCGCAACCATGTGCCCCGATGTTGCAATTACGGTTGAAAGATAAAGATTGGGAGTGAAAAAATGGCAGAAAAAGTATTGATGA
>DNXM01000170.1:979-1188 GCA_003505905.1 Oscillospiraceae bacterium | reverse complement strand
CCAAGCGTATGCCGAAAATCGGCGGAACCTATTTGCAGGCTGAATCCGAAGTCGCCGCCATCAACATGGTTTACGGTGCTTCCTCCGCCGGTATGCGAGTGATGACCTCGTCCTCCTCCCCCGGAATCAGCTTGAAATCCGAAGGTATTTCCTACTTGGCAGGTGCGGATTTGCCTGCTTTGATTATCAATGTTCAGCGTGGCGGCCCC
>DNXM01000170.1:794-954 GCA_003505905.1 Oscillospiraceae bacterium | reverse complement strand
GCCCCGGCTTGGGCGGCATTCAGCCGTCACAGTCCGACTATTGGCAGGCAACCCGTGCCACAGGTCACGGCGACTTCCACATTTTGGTTTTCGCTCCGTCCACCGTGCAGGAAATGGTTGACCTTGTGTCCGATGCGTTTGACCTTGGCGACAAGTACCG
>DNXM01000170.1:0-728 GCA_003505905.1 Oscillospiraceae bacterium | reverse complement strand
GTATGCTCGGTCAGATGATGGAGCCGGTCGTATTGCCCGAAGAAAGCGGCAAGGCTCTGCCCGAAAAGCCCTGGGCAACCAACGGCACCAAGGGCGGCAGACCCCACAACATCATCAATTCCCTTTACATTACCCCTGCCGAATTGGAACAGCTCATTCAGGAGCGTTACAAGAAATATGACGAAATCAAAGAGAATCAGCAAAAGGCGGAGTGCTATCTGACCGAGGATGCCGACATTGTTTTGGTTGCCTACGGTGCATCCTCCCGCATTGCACGCAGTGCGGTCAACACCGCCCGTGAGCAGGGCATCAAAGCCGGCTTGATTCGTCCGATTACCCTTTGGCCGTTCCCCGACAAGGCAATCAAAGCCGCTGTTCCCACCGCCAAGCAGTTCCTTTGCGTGGAAATGAGCATGGGGCAGATGGTTGACGATGTCCGTCTTGCCGTCAACGGCGCAAAGCCCGTCCACTTCTACGGCAGAACCGGCGGCGTCATCCCGACCCCTGCCGAAGTGCTTGAACAGATTAAAAAGTTAGGAGGCGCCGAATAATGGCTGTTGTTTTCAAAAAGCCCCATGCGTTGACCGATGCACCGTTCCACTACTGCCCCGGTTGCACGCACGGCATTGTTCACCGTTTGGTTGCCGAAGTCATTGATGAGTTGGGCATCGAAGGAAAAACCGTCGGCATTGCTCCGGTAGGCTGTTCGGTTATGGCATATGATTATT
>DNXM01000044.1:5736-10527 GCA_003505905.1 Oscillospiraceae bacterium | reverse complement strand
AGAATATCCCGCAGTTTTTCCGTTTTATAGGTGGTGTTTTCGGGATGCTTCCGGTTTTTAATGTATGTGTCAATCGACTCCATCGGACCGGGACGGTACAAAGCAATCACGGCAATTAAATCCTCGAGCACCTGCGGCTTCAAGCGCATGAGTACCGAACGCATTCCCGCCGATTCAAACTGAAAAATGCCGTAGGTTTGTCCAACGGTGAACTGACGGTAGGTGTCTTCATCATCCAACGGAATCGTTTCAATATCAAACTCCGGCTGTGTTTCACGCACCGCCTTTTGCGCATCGTCAATCACGGTGAGCGTTTTCAGCCCTAAAAAGTCCATTTTGAGCAAGCCAAGCTCTTCCAACGCCGTCATGGTGTATTGCGCCACCACAAAATCGTCACTTAACGCCAGAGGAACATATTCCTTCACGGGGTCACGAGTAATCACAACGCCTGCGGCGTGCTTGGAGGCATGGCGAGGCATACCCTCAATCTTTATGGCATTGTCAATCAGCTCCCGTACCGTTTCATCCGACTCATACCGCTCCTTCAGTTCGGGCGAATGGTTCAGAGCCTTTTCAAATGTATTGTTCAATTCAAAGGGAATCAGCTTGGCAACCGCATCCACCGTCGCATAAGGCAAGCCCATCACACGCCCGACATCACGCACCGCCGCTTTCGGCGCAAGCGTACCGAATGTAACGATTTGCGACACATGGTCGGAGCCGTATTTGGAAATGACATAGTCGATGACTTCCGAACGGCGTTCATAGCAAAAATCAATGTCAAAGTCGGGCATACTCACCCGTTCGGGGTTCAAAAACCGTTCGAACAAAAGGTTATATTTCATCGGGTCAATGCCCGTTATGCCAATGCAATATGCGGCGATGCTGCCGGCACCCGAGCCTCTGCCGGGTCCGACGGGAATATCGTGCTTCTTTGCATAGTCGACAAAATCGTGAACAATCAAGAAGTAGTCGGTGTAGCCCATACGGCGGATAACATCCAACTCATATTCCAGCCGTTCGGCATACTCCGGCGGCGGATTCTCACCGTAGCGCTTGATTAAGCCTTTTCGACAGCATTCGGCAAAGTATTCAAAATGGTCCTGTCCGTTCGGCACATCGAAATTCGGCAGTTTTGTGTTGCCGAATTCAATTTCAACATTGCATCGCTCGGCAATTTTCTGGGTGTTTTCGACAGCCTGCGGCACATCGGCAAAAAGCGAGCGCATTTCTTCCTCGCTTTTCAGATAAAACTCATCCGTTTCAAACTCCATACCGGTGTCTTCACCTAAAACATGGTTGGTTTGAATGCAAATGAGAATTTGCTGAATTTTTGCGTCTTCCCTGCGGATATAGTGCGTATCATTCGTTGCCACAAGCTCAATACCCGTATCCATCGAAAGGCGTTTGAGCAGGGGCAAAACACGCAGCTCCTCACCGATTCCGTGGTTTTGGATTTCGATAAAAAAGTTGCCTTTGCCGAAAATATCCTGATACTGCAACGCCAGACGCTTCGCCGCATCGTAATCCCCCGCAGACAATGCACGGGGTATTTCGCCCGCCAAGCAAGCAGAAAGCGCAATAATTCCCTCATTGTGCGCCGCCAAAAGCTCTTTGTCCACACGAGGCTTGGTGTAAAACCCCTGCGTCCAGGCATCCGACACGATTTTGATGAGGTTGCGATAACCCTCGTCATTTTCGGCAAGCAAAACCAAATGATACCGCTCGTTATCAACCCCGTGAACCTTGTCAAAACGGGAACGAGCCGCCACATAGACCTCGCACCCGATAATCGGACGGATTCCCTGCGCCTTGGCTTCTTTATAAAACTCAATAATCCCGAACATGGAACCATGGTCGGTCACGGCAAGGCTTGTCTGCCCAAGCTCTTTGGCGGCACAAACCAACGGTTTCATGCGGCAGGCACCGTCCAGCAAGCTGTATTCGCTGTGCAAATGCAAATGCGTAAAGCCCATGACCTAACCTCCTTTGTTCGGATTTATTCGTTGTTTGCAAATTCAATAATTTTGTTCAAACGGTGGTATACGCCCGACCGACTCAAGCTCACCGAAAGCAAATTGCCCAATTCACGCAAGCTGCTCTCGGGATACTCCTCCCTTAACCTTGCCAATTCCTTCAAATCCTCCGGCAAATCGTCAAAGCGGTTTTCTCTTTTCAGCTTTCGGATGGCTTCCAACTGTTCCATGGATGCCGCCACCGCCCGGTCAATGTTGGCTGTTTCAAAGTTGACACGGCGATTCACCTTGTTGCGAAAGTCCTTTTCAACCTTCACCTGCATGATATCCAAAGCGGATTTTTTTGCTCCAAGTGCCATTAAAGTATCTTCGATAGCCTCGCTGTTCCTCAAATAGACAATGTAATTTGTGCGCCGCCTTGTCATTTTCGGCACCACATTCAAATCCTGCAACAGGTTCAGCAAATCGTCACCCAAGTGCAGATACGGTGTGACAAACTCCATTTGGTAGCTCTTTTGAGGCTCGGTCATGGCAGAGCAAGCCAGAAAAACGCCACGCACGAAACCAACACTGCAGCAGTCATCTGCCAAATTCGAACGATTGATGCGTTGAGCAATTGTATTTTCCGAGATGCCGTAGTGTTCCAGAATTTTCTTCCGTTCGTCCGCTTTTCCGACACGAACCGAATATTTGCCTGCCGACGAGCATTTCACCGGCGGTGCTTCGCCGATGATTTCGCCGACCGCTTTTGCATAGAGCAGAGCGGTTCCCTCGTGCTCGGTGGAAATGGAAATCGTTCCCGCTTGAAACGCTCCGCCGAACAACAGCAAGCCGTAAGTCATTGCGTGGTAACAGCACGAATTCATGTCCGTCACGGCGCAAAGCTCATCCTTCACATTCGTAGTAAATGACATTTTTCTTCTCCGTTATTTTCGCCCGATAAACTGTACTTCCCGTTCCAAACAGACCCCCGTCTTTTTCAAAACCGTCTGTCGAACCGTTTCTTCTAATTTGAGAATATCTGCGGTTGTGGCGTGACCTCGGTTGACGAGGAAGCCTGCGTGCTTTTCGCTGACCTCGGCATCGCCCACACGCAAGCCCTTTAAGCCGCACTGTTCAATCAGCGCCCCTGCAAAATTGCCGACGGGCCGCTTAAAATAACTGCCTGCGCTCGGCAAATCCAACGGCTGTTTATCCACACGGCGCTGAAGCAACTCACGCATTTGCGCATGGATTTCCTCCTTTTTGCCTTTTTGCAGGCGAAGGTTCATGCCCGTGATGAGATAGCCGTTTTCGGAATAGATGCTGTGGCGGTAAGACAGCTTCAATTCTTCACCGACAAAGGTGCCGAAATTCCCGTTTTCATCCAAATGACTGCACGAAACCAACACATCTTTCATTTCGCCGCCGTAAGCACCGCCGTTCATAAACGCCGCACCGCCTGCACAGCCGGGAATGCCGTAGGCAAATTCCAAACCCGTCAAAGAATGCTCCTCGGCAAACAGGCATAAATCGGACAGTTTTGTTCCCGATGTGCAATATATTTCGGTTTCATTCAGCAATTCAATGCGTGCATAGTTTGAACCTAAACGAAACACAACGCCGTTCAGTCCGTCATCGGAAACAAGCAAATTCGAGCCATTGCCGAAAACAAACGGCTTAATTCCATGCGACAGGCAAAGGCGGTAAGCGTTTTGAAGTTGTTCTTCGGTTTCGGGCAGCACGAGCAAATCGGCATTTCCACCCACACGAAAGGTCGTATACTCCTTCATCGGTGCGTTTTCCCGAACCGTACAGCCGGTCTTTTTCAGTTCTTCGGCAATTCTCATGGCTACACTCTCCCAATATTGCAGTTGCAGTCGCACGGCAAAATGCCATACGACTGCTCACAAAAATTATGGTCGTTTCCGTTCTTATTTATCCAGCAAAGCCGCACCGATGATGCCGGCATCGTTGCCGAGCACCGCACAGCAAATCTCCGTCTGCTTTTCGGAGTAAATGCTGTAACGCTCACGCTTAATGTGCGTGCGAATCGGTTCAAGCAAGGTTTCTTTCTCGTGGCTGATACCGCCGCTGATGCAAATCACTTCCGGCTGAAGAGCATTGATGACATTGATAATGCCGACCGAAACATAGTAAATGTAACGGGCAACCACTTTTTTGCCGGTTTCATCGCCTTGACGCATGGCATCAAAAGCCGTAATGCCGCTCACCTTATCAATGTTGTCATCGACCAATCTCCACATAATACTGTCCTGATTCAAGCGCATAGCGTCCTTGGTCTGTGAAATCAAAGCCGTTGCGGAAGCATAACGCTCCCAACAGCCTCTGCGGCCGCAATTGCACTGCTCACCGTCCACCATAATGACCATGTGACCCATTTCGCCTGCCGCATAGTTGACACCGTTGACAAGCTTGCCGTCAATCACAATACCGCTGCCGACACCCGTGCCGAGTGTGATGGCAACAAAGCTGTCTTTTCCCTTGCCTGCACCTGCCAAAGCTTCACCCAAAGCGGCACAGTTTGCGTCGTTGTCAATAAAAACATTCTCACAGCCAAGGCTCTTCACAAGCATTTCTCTTGCGGGAACATGGTTAAAGTCAAGGTTATTGGCAAAATCAATCATACCCGTTGCCTTGTTGACGGAGCCGGGTGTTCCGATGCCGATAGAAGCAACCTCCTCCATGGTAATGCCTGCATCGTCAACCGCCATTTTGACCGCCGCGGCAATATCGTCAAAAATCGCCTGTGCCGGTCGAGGAAGATTGGTTTTCATTTTCCCTCTGCCGACGATGTTAAAATCATCGTCCACAA
>DNXM01000044.1:323-5704 GCA_003505905.1 Oscillospiraceae bacterium | reverse complement strand
CACATCGTCCACAACACCGACGGCGATATTCGTACCGCCCAAATCAACGCCTACTCTGTACATAATTTATATCCTCCGTTTTTTTACTCACCTTTTTAGACATCGTGCCAAACTTCGATTTCTTCTTTTTCCGGGGCAATGTCTTCATCCATACCGAGGCTGTGCAGCAGTTCCCGAGCCGCATTGTAGCCGAGCTTCTTCTGACGGTTGTTCATCGCCGCCGCCTCAATGATAATGGACAGATTTCGACCCGGCTTGACGGGCACCACCGTCATCGGCACTTCAATGCCCAAAATGGAGGTGGTTTCGTTTTCCAGCCCGAGGCGGTCATAAACCTTTTCTTTGTCCCATTGCTCCAATTCAACGACCATGTCGATTTTTTCCGTCAGCTTAACGGCACCCATACCGAAAATACGGCGTGCATTGATAATGCCGACACCGCGCACCTCAATGAAATGGCGAATGTTATCCGGTGCGGAACCGACAAGCGTATGCGAAGAAACCTTGCGGATTTCAACCGCATCATCCGCAATCAGTCGATGTCCGCGCTTAATCAGCTCCAATGCCGTTTCGCTCTTACCGACACCGCTGTCACCCAAAATCAGCACGCCTTCGCCGTAAACCTCGACCAAAACACCGTGCCGTGTGATACGGGGCGCAAGCTCAACGCCGAGGAACGAAATAATAGCGGACATACACGCCGATGTAGAATCCTTCGTAGAGAGCACCGGCACATGATACTGTTTTGCCAAATCAAGAAAGCCTTCCGGGCAGTCGAGATGACGGGTAATAATGCAGACGACCGGCTGACGGGAAAGATAATTATCCAAACGAAGATGCCGTTCCTCATCGGACAAGCCGTTGATATAGTTAATTTCCGCCAAACCCAAAAACTGGATTCGACCCGAATCAAAATAATCGTTGTAGCCGGACAAAATCAACCCGGGACGGTTGACTTCCTGCATGGAAACATAGATTTCTTTCGGGTCACAGGGCGCATAAAGCACCTCAAACGATTGCTCCTTGATTATCTTCGCCAAAGAAACCGAATATTTTGAATTCATTTGTTCACATCCTTTGAACCAAATAGACCTTTCTTATTATATAGAGAAAATCCGGAAACTTCAAGGCAAAACCCGAAAAAAGGTAAAATTATTCCGATTGAGCGGAATGACCGTATTTCATTCGTGTCGCCTGACCGCCCCGAATGTGGCGCTGTGCCTTGTTTCGGTCAAGCACGGCACGCACCTGCTCAAACAAAAACGGGTTCAAATCCGACAGCCGCCGGGATACATCGGTATGCACCGTTGATTTACTGATGCCGTACTGCTTTGCCGCCGCACGCACCGTTGCATTGTTTTGCACAATATACCGACCGAGCTCAATTGCCCGTTCTTCGACCATACACCTCATAAAAAACCTCCTGTCTGTCCCTACATGGATATGACAGGAGGTTTTGTGTTATGACAAAGAGTTATTCGCCGAAGAATTCCGCTTCGAGCATGGCGCAAAGGCAATGATAAACAGGCAGAGTCAGCTCTTGAATGCGGTAGGTTTCGCTTTGCGGAAGACGGATGCAAACCGAGCATTTGTCCGAAAGCAGACTGCGGTTTTCGCCCGTAATGCCGACGGTAATCATCTGCTTGGCTCCAGCGGCACGCACCGCATTCACAACGCTCGCCGAATTGCCCGAGGTGCTCAACGCAATCAAAACATCATTCGGGCTGCCGTAGGCATAAGCTTGCTGCGCATAGGCATAGTCAAACTCCAAATCGTTGGCAAAGGCAGTCAGCAAAGCCGTATGGGCATTGAGCGAAATGGCAGGCAAACCGCCCTGTAGGTGAGAGAGAATATCACGGTCATGATTGAAGGCTTCTCCCTCGACCGGACGGCGAAGCAGAAAGCCTTTCATCAATTCGCCGACGATATGGTCGGCATCCGCCGCACTGCCGCCGTTGCCGCAGGTCAGCACCTTGCCGCCGTTTGCGTAGCAGTCACGCAGATAAATAAACGCTTTGTATATTTCCGTTCGACAGCCGTTCAAGCTCGGATTATCCTCAAACAAACGGTCGAAAATTTCTTTTGATGTGCTCATTTTCTCATTCTCCGTTCCTATTATTCTGTCATCATCGCCACACCCAAGGCGGCATAATCCCCAATGGAATCACCAAGAGAAGCCGGCACGATTTTGCAAACCCCTGCCGCACCGTCCAAGGCTTCCCTTCGGATGAATTCATTCATTTTTTTCAGCAACAAAGCGGATGAACGCTCAAAGATACTGCCGATTACGATTGTGTCCGGATTAAGAATATCAATCAAAATCGACAAGCCTCTGCCGAGATATTCCCCACAAACATCATAGATTTTTACGGCGGTTTCATCCCCTTGCTTTGCCGCTTCGGCAACCGATTTCGCCGTCACGGAATCCCAGCCGATTGTTTCATCAAAAAACGACGGTATTATGCCCTTTTCCTGCTCAGATAATACAATTTGTTTAGCAAGTCTTGCAATACCGCCGCCACTGCAAAAGCCTTCAAACGAACCGTTTTTGCCGTAGCCGAGCGGTCCGTCCTCGCTCAGGCGGATGTGCCCGACCTCGCCTGCGTTATCGTTTGTGCCACTATAAAGCCGACCGTTCAAAACCAACCCGGCACCCATCCCCGTGCCGAATGTGAGAAAAACCATGTTGGTGCTCCCCTGTCCTGCGCCGAAGTGCCATTCCGCCAAAGCACAGGCATTTGCGTCGTTTTGCAGACGGGTCGGAATACCGAGCCGTTCCTGCGTCATGCGCACAAGCTCCACATGATCCCAATCGGGAAGATTCGGCGGAGAAAGAATAATGCCTTTTTTGCTGTCAAGCGGACCGCCGCAGCTGATGCCGCAGCCGATGAACTCCTCCGCTTTTCGTCCGTTGCGTGAAATGATTTCTTCCGCACTGCTCAAAAGCTGTTCGACAACCGCCCGCCAACCCCGTTTGGAATCCGTTTCAAAGCGAATTTTGTCTTCTATTCGACACTTTCCGCCGTTGCCGTCGCACTCACCGAGCACAACAGCGCACTTTGTTCCGCCGATATCAAAGCCGAGCATATACTTTTTCATGACACACCCCGTTATTTTTCATTCTTTTGACAATAATATCATTTGAGAATCGTTCGGTCAAGGACAAACACAAAAAACGGAGGTCTTTTTTTGATTACAACACTTTGTCGAGCTGTTATTTTGTATTTAACAGCTATTTTAGCCGTGCGACTGATGGGAAAACGGCAAATCGGCGAAATGCAGCCAACCGAATTGGTTGTAACGATTTTGCTTTCCGAGGTTGCCGCCATCCCATTGCAGGACAACGATATTCCGCTGATAAATTCGGTCGCATCCGTGCTTTTGCTCGTCAGTCTTGCCGTTTTTACCTCCGTTTTGACCCTGCACAATTCACGGTGCCGTGAGCTTTTTGAAGGTCACCCTGCCATCATCGTGCGCAACGGAAAGCCCGACTTCAAAAAAATGAAAGCCCTGCGCATCACCGTGCAGGATTTGCTCTCAGCTCTGCGGCAAAAGGATGTTTTTGAATTATCTCAAGTTAAATATGCCATTGTGGAAACAAACGGAACGGTCAGCGTGATGCTCAAGGAAGACTATTTGCCGTTGTGCCAAGGGCAGGTACCCGTCAAACGGGAAAAGAGTGCTTTGGAGCACCTGATTGTCTGCGACGGAAAAATGCTAAAGCCGACACTTTCCGACCTCGGCCTGACCGAAAACGATGTACTGGAGCACCTCAAAAGGAATCGGGTTTCGCTTGAAAAAGTGATGCTGTTCACCTACGGCGAATCGGACTTTGAAAAACTGATTGTAAAGGAGGAAGAGGAATGAACCGAACATTTATCGCCGTAATTTTTCTGTTCCTTGTTATTGTGACTGCCGTCACCTCCTCTGCCTATCTCAATCGGCAAACCGACGAACTGTTGACGCTTGCCGAAAAAGCGTTCCGAAACGAAGCCCTCGCACCCGAGCTTGTAACAAAATGGGAAGAAAAGCAGGTGGCTTTTGCTGTTTTTTTGGGACATGACCACTTTGAAAGCTTGAATGGCTCCGTCAAGGTTTTGCCATACTTAAAGCAGGAGGATTATCGGGAAGCCTGTGCGGAAGCCATTGTGAAATTGGAGGAGCTGAAAAGCCACATCTCATTTTCATTCAAGAACCTGTTTTGAAGCGTGTTTTTCGTGTGTGTTCACAAATTATTTACAAGTCTTGTTCTACCACTCCATGTGGAAATCAAGCAAAAAAGCACAAGTTGTTGTTGCAAACCCAATCGCAGGCACAGCATAGGCGAATTTTGAAAAAAATATGCTTGCAACGGATTGGATCCTGTGATAGGATGATGCCAAAAGGAGGTGTTCCGATGGTTTATGTCTGGTTAGCCGTTCTCGTTCTGTTTGTCATCATTGAAGCGATAACCGTTCAGCTCGTTACAATTTGGTTTGCCACCGGCGCCTTGGCAGGCTTAATCACAGCCCTCTGCTCGGGCCCGATTCCGCTGCAAATCGCTCTGTTTGTCGTTGTTTCGGTTTTGGCGCTGGTTTTGACAAGACCGCTGGTGAAAAAGATGACCCAAACCCATTTTTCGCCCACAAACGCCGACCGTTTCATCGGACAAAACGGCATTGTGACCCGACGCATTGACAACCTTCAGGCAAGCGGTGAAGTGCGGGTCAAGGGCAGCACCTGGACAGCTCGAAGTACGGATGACAGCATTATTGAAGAAAAAGAAACCGTTACCGTCAGACGCATTGACGGAGTAAAGTTGATTGTTGAAAAAACAGACAACACATAATTAGGAGGTTGTGTTATGCCCTATGTATTGATTTCGCTTTTCCTGCTGATTCTCTTGCTCGTTATTGCAAACATTAAAATTGTTCCCCAATCCAAAGCCTATGTCATTGAACGCTTGGGCACCTACAAAGAAACCTGGCAGACCGGTCTTCATGTGAAAATTCCGCTGATTGACCGTGTTTCCAAAATCGTATCCCTCAAAGAACAAGTCGTGGATTTTCCGCCGCAGCCCGTTATCACCAAGGATAACGTCACCATGCAGATTGACACGGTTGTGTTCTACCAAATCACCGACCCCAAGCTTTACACCTACGGTGTCGAGCGTCCGCTTTCCGCCATTGAAAACCTGTCCGCAACGACCCTGCGCAACATCATCGGTGAAATGGAGCTTGACCACACACTCACATCCCGTGACACCATCAATGCAAAGATTCGCGGTATTTTGGATGAGGCGACTGACGCATGGGGCATCAAGGTCAACCGTGTGGAATTGAAAAACATTCTGCCGCCCAAAGAAATTCAGGATGCGATGGAAAAGCAGATGAAAGCCGAGC
>DNXM01000044.1:0-212 GCA_003505905.1 Oscillospiraceae bacterium | reverse complement strand
CCGAAGCCGACAAGCAATCTGCGATTCTTCATGCCGAAGCCGTCAAGGAATCCAAAATCCGTGAATCCGAGGGTGAGGCTCTTGCAATACTAAAGGTGGAAGAAGCTCGTGCCAAAGCAATTCAGCTGATTAACGAGGCAAATCCCGGTGAAGGCTTCCTCACCATCCGCAGCTTGGATGCCTTTGAAAAGGCGGCGGACGGTCAGGCAACC
>DNXM01000209.1:5604-10969 GCA_003505905.1 Oscillospiraceae bacterium | reverse complement strand
GTCCATGCAGGAGCCATCCGCCTCAACAACTATAGTGTTTCCTTCGTCTTTCGGTGCGTTAATCCACCAAGCCGCCGTTCCGTCCTTTGCCGAAACACTTACGCCTTGGCACTTTGCATAATCCGTTGCCGTCATCCGGCGAATCGTATCGGATGCCGCTGCATCGGTTTTGTAACCGTAGTCGCCGTTCAAAACATCCGACTCCGAAAGCAGAGAAACCAAAGTGGATGATGTGCTCGTCAAGCTCTTTATCGCTACGATTTGTTCCTTTTCGGAATCGGAAAAAGCAGCGTTATAAAAATCTTCATTCAACCACTTTTTCAATGAGCTTGTTTCCCAATCCGATGCGCTGATTTGAGCCACCTGCGTATTGAAGCTTTGGTAAACATAATTTTGATAGGCCTGACTGTCAATCGCCTTTGTGCAGACCATATAGCCTGTTTTCGGGTCAAGCACACGCCAAGTCAACGGCTCATACTTGAAGAAATAGACCGCATTTTCCGCAAAACCGTTATCATCCTGCACGGAAGTATCGGCGGAACAGGCCTTTCCTGTTGAGGTCGGACGGAACGAAGTAAAGGTGACCGCACGGTATTTTTCGCCGTTGTAGGTAAAATCCTTGTACTTCATGTAATCGCCCGGCGCCATGTTGCCGTCATCCGCACTTCCCGTGCCGGAATAATAACCATAGGAAGTCCACGCAAGAGCGTTCGATTCCCGATTCAACACGGCAATCATAGATTCATCCGCCACAAAGCTTTGCGGATAGGAGCCGAACGAAATCACTTCATCCGAGGAATAAATATCGGGAATTTCGGGCGTTTCACCGGGGGCATACACCGTAATCCGATAAGTAAGCTTAACATCGGGGTCAGAGTACGAAGCAACCGTCAAAAATGCAGTTCCTGTTCCGACTGCCTGCCAATAAGTGCCATTAGGTGCAACATAAACAACATCGGGACGGGTTGACGACACGGAAACGGTGCGGTTGCTCGCATCAAGCGGTGTTACCGTGGCATAAATGCCATAGTAATCTCCCTTTTGAACCGCCATTGCATTCGACGGCGTGAACATTTCTTGCTCAGGCTTGGCAAATTCAACCGAAATGCCCGTGGCAGGTTTTCCGCCCGTGACGGAAACGGAAATCCGTGCCGCAAGTCCATTGGGAGCGGTTGCTGTTACGGTTGCCGTTCCGTTGCCGATACCGATAACCGTGCCCATTGAATCGACCGTGATAACAGCCTCGTTGTCACTCGTCCATGTGATTCGGTTGCCTGCTGTGGTCGGCAAAATATTCGGCAAAAGCTGTTTGCTCTCATGAATCAGCAAATCAAGGGTTTGTGTTTGAAAATACAAAGCGGAAACCTGTGAAAACGGTTTCGCCGCCACAGGGTCTTTGGTTTCGATTGAGCGCATAATCAGCGTTCCGTTTTGAACGGTGAACCACTCAATCGCTTCTTTGGATTGGTTGTAATACACCTTGCCGAAGCGGGGAACAATCAGCGAATCGCCTACGGATGATTCCACTGCCTTATCGGACAAAACCTTTCCGCTTGCGTCAATCATCATCAAACGGGTTTGCGTGGACGAAAAGCTCTTGTTGCAAAGCGAATAGATAATCGCAACACGGTTTTCGCTGATTTTCACGGCTTTCGGGTTGTTGATGGTGCGGTAACAGGGTGGTTGTCCTTCAATGTCGCTCCAATCCGTCAAATAAGTCGGGTCGGCAATGGGCGACATGGTATCCTTATCCAAAAACTGCACAAACAAATTCGCCGAGGATTCCGTCAAAACCGTTTCATCGTTTTGATAACTGCCGACAAGCATATACTTATCTTCCAGCACAATCAAGCCGCCGTACTGGCTGTAGGTGTTGTTGCTGTAATAGCCTTCGCCATCCTCTACGCCCTTGAACAAAAACGAATGCGCTTTCGGTTTTGTATCATCGGGGCTCGGGTATTCGGGGTAAATCACCGAACAGTTCGTCGTCAAATCCCAATTGACACCCTTCATTTTGGCGAACACAAAGGAGCGGTACGGAAGAGCATCGCAACGATCCACATACAGATAGCTGTCACCATCGGGAATAATCGCCTGATGGAATGAGTGGCTTGCATATGGAATATAGGCAGAGCTCGGCTTTTCAATCTGAACAAAATCCGAAGTACGAACCGCAAAGGAATAAGAGGATTGATGCCAGTTCGGGTCACCCGGAATCGGGAACATAAAGCGTCCGACATAACCTGTAATCAATGTATCGTCGGCATACAAATCGCCGTTGCCGCAACCGATTGTGTTGATGCCGTTGAAGGAAGCCGGCGCATTGCCTTTGAAATCAAGGCTGCGCTTCTTCGTGCCGTTTGTATCGTACTCGACCAAACGCATAATCAAATCGGTCTTTTCTTTTGCCTCTTTGTTGGCAAACAAAACATAATACTTTCCGTTGTTTGTACCCTTTGTGAAGCAAACATACATTTCAAGCTCCATCGGAATCACAACAGACGAAAGCTGTTGACGCTCAGCCGAAAACTCAACAATGCGCAACTGATTCGAGCTTTTTGCCGTTTCATTCACGCAAACCGTATAGGAACCGTCCGAATTTTGAACGGTGCGAATATTCGGGATGTATCCGTGGTCATAACCGTCTGCATAAACCGTGCTGTCGTTTTCTTTCGCATTCACTTGAAGAAACGATGTGTTTTTGACATAAGGAGCATCTTCAACCGTACCTTCTGCGGCAAAGCACGGCACAACCGTCGAAAGTAGGCAAACGCATACCATCAGCAACGAAAAAACCGTTTGAAACTTCTTTTTCATTCAGCTCACTCCTTCTTGAAATCAACTAAATTATAGTCACTGCGGATAATCCTGTCAAGAAGCAAAAGGAATCATAAAGCTTATCCTTTGCTTCCCTTCGCTCCGCCCAACGCATCGCTCGTGCAATTGGACAAAACGCTGGTATCAAACGCATAGGTTACCGTTTTTTCGTCACGCACACGCTTGAGCGCAAGCTGAATCATGCGGTCAAGCAGTTTTCCGTAGGGAATTCCGATTGGCTCCCACAAATAAAACGACAGCGAACCGGGAATGGTATTGATTTCGTTGACATAGATTTTGTTCTCCTCGCCGTCAAGCATTAAGTCAATACGGGATACGCCGTTACAACCGAGTGCTTGGAAGGTGCGCACGGCAAGTGAACGAATGTCTTCACGCATTTCCTTGCCGATGTTTGCGGGAATTTGACGGGAAAGACTTGCCATGCCCTGTGAGCCTCCGTCTTTTGCGCCTTTACCGCCCTTGCTTGAACCGTTGCCGAGGTATTTATCCTCATAGCTCAAAATGTTCGTTGCATTCAGCGGTTCTTCGCATTCCGAAGCAATCGCCTCATCCGAATCGCCGATGACCGAGCAGTTGATTTCACGCAGCTGTGTAATGGCGTGCTCAACAAGTACTTTTGTAGCAAAGGAAAAAGCGAGGTCAACCGCTTCGGCAAGCTCGTCATCGTTGTTTGCTTTGCTGATGCCGATGCTCGAACCGAGGTTGACGGGCTTGACGATAACGGGATAAGCAAAGTTATTTTTGATACTGTTCAAAACAACATCTCTGTCCGTCAGATAATCGGTCTTGCCGTAGACTTTGCAATCCAAAACAGGAAGGTCAAAATCACGCAAAACAGCCTTCATAATGTGCTTATCCATGCCGACGGCAGAAGCCGTAACATCGCACCCGACAAAGGGAACGCCGAGCGTTTTCAAATAGCCCTGCAAGGTGCCGTCCTCAACATTTGTGCCGTGCACCACGGGGAAGACGACATCAATCATTCTTTTTTCACGGTGAAAACGCTTATCGGACGGATGGTCGGTTAAATAAACACGGTCGCCGTCCTTGACAAAAACCACTCGCTTGCTCTGCTCGAGCAATTCATTCACATTGCGGTAGCTTTCGATTTTATCGACCTGTTCCCCCACATAAAAATCGGCGTTTTTCGACATATAAACGGGAATCACATCGTACTTTTCCCGATCCAGATGGTGAATCGCCTGAATGGCAGAAATAATGGATATTTCATGTTCAACGCTTTTTCCGCCGAACAAAACTGCAAGCTGAATTTTCATTACGCAAACCTCTCCTCAATAGTTATCGGGCAAATCATTTTCAAACAACAGCGTTTTTTCTTCACCCTGTGCATCAAACGCATAGGCAACCTGCGCCGCCTCATTCAAGTCATTCGCCACATAAATCCGTTCTGTCGGCATTTCCGCTTCGACCAAACCATCGTAAATGCTTTTCGTTTGGTTTTTGCCGACTAAAACAACATAGTCGCAAACCTCGGCGGCGTGCATTCCGAACTTTTTGTTTTCTTCATCCTGCTTGGCGCCAAGCTCAATCATGCCCGGTGTTACAAGCACTCGGCAGCCTTTGAACAAACCAAGCACATCCAGCGCAGCACTTGCGCCTGCGGGATTGGAATTGTACGCATCGTCAATCACCGTAACGGCACCCTTTCGCATGAGCTGTAAGCGGTGTTCGACGCCCTGCACCTTGCGCACATAGGGCTGAAGCTGTTTCATCGGGATTCCGAGCTCACAGCAAACGGCAATCGCACCGACCAAGTTTATCACATTGTGTCTGCCCAGCAGCGATGTGGAAAACGGCACCGCTTCGTCTTTGCGGTGAACGGTAAAGGATGTGCCTGTTGAGGAAACGGATATTGCATCGGCATAGTAATCGTTGCCCTCGCTCAAGCCGTAACGAATGGCATTTGTATATTTGTTTTGGGTGTACTCTCGGATGTTTACATCCTCACCGTTAACGAAAAGCAAGCCGTTGCCCGGCAGAGCATCCGCCAATTCAAATTTGGTCTTTTTAACATTGTCAAGGCTCTTAAACGACTCCAAATGCTGCGGACCGACCGAGGTGATGATTCCGTTTTTCGGCGAAACAATATCACAGATTTCTTTGATATCGCCCACATTTTTGGCACCCATTTCGCACACGAAAATATCGTGCGTGGCACGCAGGGACGAACGAACGGTTTTAACTACACCCAGCGGTGTATTGTAGCTTTCGGGTGTAATCAACACATTGTATTTTGCTTCCAACAGCGTACCGAGCAAAAACTTCACGCTTGTTTTGCCGTAACTGCCCGTAACGCCGACGGTAATTAAGCGGGAATGGTCTTTGAGCATCTTTTTCGCATCGTTGATGTAGTAGCGGTTAATCCCCTTTTCAAGCGGTTGATTGATGTAGTTGCAAAGGAGCAATACAAACGGAGAAAGCATGATGTACAGCGAACAGGCAATCAAAATCCGTTCTTGCGCACCAAACACAATTGCCACAATGAATGCGGTGGTGACAACACCCA
>DNXM01000209.1:0-5592 GCA_003505905.1 Oscillospiraceae bacterium | reverse complement strand
TCGTCACACAAAGGCGAACGATTCGTTTGGTGAACACCAACGGCTTTTTCGCTTTTTTCGGGCGCTTGAAAAAAACGGAAACGGTAAACAAAACGGCGGTAACGAGCTGAACAAGCTCCTGCTTTTTCACAAAAATTGTGAGTAAAACGGCAAGCACCGTGAGGACCGAGCCGACCGCAAAAACTTTCATATTGTTTTTCAGCCACTTCATCTGCACCTTCGGCTTATAGGAATTGAGCTGAAACATATGCGTATCGTGCAAAACCGAAAACGCAAACAGTACCGCAAAAGCGGCAAGAAAGTAGATTAAAGCAAATAATTTCATGGGATATTCTCCTGTTCTTACTCGATTCCGAAGAAGTCGGCAAGGATTTTGCGAAAGGCAAAGGGTTGGTCAATAAACGGGAAATGCCCGGCTTGGTCAATAATATGCAAAACCGAATCGGGAATTTTCTCTTTCATTTTTTCGGCATCGCTCACAGGGGTTGCCGTATCGTCCCGACCCCAAATCAACAGCGCACCGGGCGTCACATTTTGAATCAAATCCGTCAAATCCTCGCTCACGGTTTTGATAAGGCATTGACGCATCATGGGGGAAGCGGCGGCATAGTCGGCAGAGCCGTATTTTTTACGCAGCTTTTCCATAGCGGACGGACAGAGCTTGGTAAAAAATTTTCCGCCGTAGAGCTTTTTTAAGCGGTTGTATTGAGCGGTCTTTTTTTGCCTTTCGGGTGACGGTGTCGGCTTAATGCCTGCGCTGTCAATCAAGACCACTTGTTCCACCGAAAAAGGCAACTCCCTGCGGCTGAGCATTTTGATGATAATTCGACCGCCGAAGGAATGACCCAACAGCGTGAGAGAAGTAAGCCCGAGCTGTTGAACAAAGGCGAGGGTGAAATCGACATAATCATCCACACACCAAGGTTCACTCGGTTCGGGTGTAACACCGAAGCCGGGAAGATTGAGCACATAAACACAGTATTTTTCCGACAGTGTTTTGGTGATTGTCTGATAAGCCGGCGCCGTTGCGGACCAGCCGGGCAGAATCAAAACAGGCTCCCCATTTCCCTGCATCACAAAATCGGTTTGAATCCCGTTTATCGTAATCTGCACCGTCATTCCTCCAGGTAAACTAATCTGATTTTATTATACTAAATATATTATGAATTACAAGCATTAGAAGAAAAAAAATGAAATTTTTGAACTCATCCTCATAAAAAAGCAACGCCGAACAGACGGCAAAGTCCGTTCGGTGTTGCAAAGAATCAAAGCTTGATGATTTTTTCGTTAAGCGGCATTTTCGGGCGGAAATTCGGAACCTCCAAGGTTTTGCCGTTGTTGACAACGGAAAGAGAGGACAGCAAACCGACCGCCGTCCATTCACAAGCCTTATAGACATTCAATTCCGGCTGAATGCCCGTACGAATGGCATTGATGAAATCCTCAACAATGAAGAAGTCACCGCCGCCATGACCGGCCTTCACCTGTGATTCGGTTGCGTTACGGAAACGTTCGGGAAGCAAATCCCTGTAGTTCATCAAATCTTCCCAATCCATGTGACCGTCCTCGGTCTTGTTGCTGTTGAGCGAAACACGGTCAATGTCGCCATGCAAACGGCCTTTACCGTATGTGGCGGACTGATAAATGCCCTCCGTGCCCTGAAGCTGGAACTGATTCATGCAATGTGGTCTTGGGGAAAGACAATCGGTGCGAATGCTGAGCAGATTGCCGTGGTCGGTGCGGCACATCGTCGTGGTGCCGCTGTCCTGCTTAACGCCGTAACCATTGTGAACGCCGGGTGAGAAGCAGGAAATTTCGGTAATGCGGTCATTTGGGAACCACTGCATAACGGGACCCAAGCTGTGAGTCGGATAGAAGTTGCCGCGTTTTCCGCATTGCCAATACGAACGCCAAGAGGTTTTTCCGTTCGGGTAAACCAACAAGTCGTTGATGTCGTGCAGATACATACCCTCTGCGTAATACGGCGTACCGAACAAGCCCTTGGCAACCATCTGACGCACTAACTGAACCTCGGGCGTATAGACATAATTCTCTGCATACATATAAATCTTGTTGTATTTTTCGACGGTTTCGCACAGCCAAAACAGCTCATCCATCGAAACGCCTGCGGTCACCTCGCACATAACATGCTTGCCGGCTTCCATGGCGGCAATGACCTGCGGAACATGGCATTGCATGGGCGTTGCGATAATAACGGCATCAATATCCGACGCAATCATATCTTCAAAAATACGATATTTTTTGCATCCGCCGATTTTATCCGCCGCTTCGTTCAAATGGTCTTCGTCCAAATCGCACATGGCGGCAATTTCGACATCCTCCAAATCACGCAAGCCCATAAGCGTTGAAAGGCCACGACAGCCTGCAATACCAACCTTTATCTTTTTCAATGAGAAAACCTCCTTGACATTTTTTGTTATTATAGCACAGCTGTAATAATTTCTCAACCGATTCCATAAAAAAACCGCTCGCAAAGCAACTCACTCTGCGAACGGTTTGAAGTTTAGTTAGCGGACTTTTTGGTTTCGGATTCCTTTTTTGTGCTTGTTTCCTTTTTTGTTGTGGAATCGCCTTTTGTCGAGGACTCTTTTTTCGTTGTCGACTCTTTTTTGGTTGTCACTTCTTCCCCATCATCCGCAGTGGTTTCATCATCAATGATTACATTGGACTTGGTCACTTCGGGCGTGGTTGTTGTGGATTTTTTGGTTGTTGACTCGGACTTGGTGAACAAAGCGAGAATGGAAGTGGTCGCCTCGGTCACGGGGGCTTCATCCCAAACCGTGAGCGTCACCGTTGCGCCTTTGTCGATGGAATCACCGGGCTTCAGCGAATTGGCTTCCTCATCCTCAATGGACTTAACCGTATCGGCGGTATGAGAACCGCTATTGCTCTCAACCTTTTTCACAACACGGAATCCCGCATCAGAAAGCAAGGCTTTTGCTTCTTCGTAATCCATGTTCACGACATTGGGTATTTCAATTTGCTCAACGCCCATCGACACCGTCAAAACAATGGTTGTGCCCTTGTTGACCTGCTGACCCTGTTCAATACTCTGGGCAATAACCAAATCCTTTTTGACTGAGTCGCTGTATTCCTCTTTTTTCTCAAACTTAAAATTATCCAGCCAATATGCGTTGTTGGTGATTTCCGAATAGTTTTTGCCGATAAACATACCGACCGAAACCATCTCGCCATTTGTGGTGGCAGGCTGTGAAACCTCATTCGTATCGGGCTTGAGCTTCGGCGAAACAAGAACAACAATCAGGAAAATCAGCATACAGACAATGGCGCTGATTAAGCCCGCTTTCAAGGCAAGACTTTTGCTCTTTTTGTTTGTGACTTTTGAGGACGGTGTTTTGCGATAGGTCGGAGCAGTCTGCGGCTCGTCCTCCTCAAAATCTTCCGCATCCCCGTTGCCCTGTGAAATGAAGTCACTGCCAGAAACAGCAGCGGTCGGCGAAGCGGAAAGCTCGGCACGAAGCTGTTCGACGCTGCGGGTACGGTCCTCGGGCAAAATCTGCAAAGCATTGATTAAGCCGTTGATAACATAGGCAGGAAGCTGTTCGGCAAACTTGCCGGGTACCATCAGTCGGTCATTCGTCAGTCGTTCGGTTGCTTCAATCGGGTCACTGCCGATCAGGGCACGATAAAGCGTTGCGGCAAAGGAATAAAGGTCTGTCCATGGACCCTGCTGACCCTCAAAACCGTATTGCTCAACAGCAGCGTAGCCCGGAAACAGTTGAGCCGACAAATCACTGCGAGCCGTTCTCGCCTGCCAAATGCTGAAGCCGCTCAAGCGCATTTTTCCGTCACGCCCGATTTGGAGCGTAAGCGGAGAAATACCACGGTGAATGATGCCCGCTGTATGCAACATACCGAGTGTAGACAACATGGGCATAAACAGCGTCCTTGCACGCTCCCACGGAATATAGCCTGTTTTGATGCGAAGCAGATAATCCCGAAGGGTAATGCTTTCAATGTATTCGCAAATTGCATAAGCTGTGTTATTTTCTTCAAACACATCATAAACATTCACCAAAGCGGACAGTCCGCTCATACGGGTCAGCTTACGCCATAATTCGAGAAAATCCGCCAAGCAATCATTATAAGCGATTTCACAGCCGGGTGAAACAAGAATCGAACGCTCGCCACGGTTTCTGCCGCACAGCGTATCGGGCAAAAACTCACGGATTGTAACCGCCTTTTTGTCCTGAATATCCCACGCTATGTAGGTTGCACCGTCACCGTTATACTCCAACAAACGGCCGACCAAATAACGGTTGCCGAGTACGGAGCGCACATTCAAATAGGGAGAAATCTGCGGTGTTCCGACCACATAACCGCAATGCGGACATTGCTGTTCTTCGCCGATTTCTCTCATACAGCTCATGCAAAGGTGTTCGCTGTTGATCATCTTTCATCCGTCCTTTCGGAAAAATGCGTCTTTCTGCGTATTCTACCATTATCCCGCAAAATAGTCAAATATATAACAAAGTTGTTACTTCTTGAGTTGAGAATAATACTTGTCAATTGCGGCGCAAAGGCGTGTTTTGGCGCTTTCAAACTCACTTTCGGGCAGCTGTGCCGCCGCCATGGTCAAGTGTCCGCCGCCGCCCAACGATTCCATAATCACCTGCACGTTGATATCCCCCAACGAACGGGCGGAAAGGTTGACGGTGCCGTTCGAATCGAACATCGTAAAGGACGCCTTGATGCCCTCAATGTTGAGCATTTCATCCGCCGCCTGTGATGTGACGGTGCGAATGTTCGGCGAATCGAAATCGGCAAAAGCAATCGCACAATCCCGATATTTTTCGCAGCTGCTCACCATATCGTTTCGCAATTTCATGTCCTCTAACTTGTTCATAAACAGCCGCCGCACCCGAACGGTGTCGGCACCCTTGCTTTTGAGAAAAGCCGCCGCTTCAAAGGTGCGAACCCCTGTCTTCAGCGCAAAATTCTTGGTGTCAAGCATGATGCCTGCCAACATCGCATCTGCCATACACTCGTCAATCGGTGGCTTTGACGGCATATACTGCAGCAATTCCGACACCATCTCGCTGGCGGAAGAGGCACCCGGGTCATGCTGAAACACAATGGCGTTGCTGATAAAATCGACATTTTTGCGGTGATGGTCAATGATAACAACCGTCTGTGCCGCTCGATAGAGCTCCGTGCTTTCAAGCACATCCTCCCGGTGCGTATCACAAATAATCAAAAGCGTGTTTCGGTCAAGAAGCTTCAGTGCCTCTTTCGGCTCGCAAAAAATATTGCCGAGCTTTTCTTCCGCCATATCCGTCAAACCGACGGCAAGCGTCTGCTTTCGATTGATGACAATTTTCGCCGTTTTGCCCAAAGAAACAGCGGCACAATACATTCCGATTCCCGAACCGACACTGTCCAAATCGGAAAATCGGTGTCCCATAATCAGCACATTGGAGCTGTTTTCAATCAGCTTGGAAATCGCCGAAGAAATAATGCGGGTTCTCGCCTTGCTTCGCTTCTCAATGCCCTTGGAAATGCCGCCGAAAAACTCGTACGTATCCGTCTTGTAAATAGCGGCCTGGTCAC
>DNXM01000040.1:9653-16749 GCA_003505905.1 Oscillospiraceae bacterium | reverse complement strand
TTACATCCGTCCGCAGGACAACGGAAACCGCGGCGAAACAAGGTGGATGAAAATTACCGACAACGACGGTGACGGTTTTCTGTTTTGCAACAGCAAGAGCAATTTCTCCTTCAGCGCACATCACTATACCCAGAAATTGCTCGATGAAGCAAAGCACCAAGAGGATTTGCACGACGAAAACACAACGGTGGTTTGTATTGACGGCTTTGTGCGTGGCGCAGGTACGGCGAGTTGCGGTCAGGATGTTTTGGAGCAGTACCGTTTCAGTGTGCAGGACGGCTTAAAGTTCCGCTTCTCCATTCTGCCGATTTCTAAAGAGTGAGGTTGATATTCGATGAAATTCAGCAAGGTTCTCCTTGCGAGCGATTATGATGGCACGCTGTACGACGAAAACGGCGTAATTACGCCAAGCGTGCGTGAAGCAATTGCTTATTTTATTGCAAACGGCGGTCGTTTCACCGTCTGTACAGGGCGCACACAGCATGGCTTTCATGCGTATGACGGCAGTTACATCAATGCGCCCGTTTTGCTTTCAAACGGTGCGATGGCATACGATTATGCAACCGATGAGGTGATTTTTGAACGCTCGCTCGGCGAAGAAATTATCGAAGTGATTGAAGCGGTTCGCAAAAAATTTCCCGACACTTCGGTTGAGCTGTTTCCGCATGAGGGCGGCTATATTATACATGATTCCGAAACCTCACAGCGACATTTTGAAATATTAAAAATGCCCGTCAAAGTAATTGAAAAAGCGGATGCTTCCATGTTGCCGTGGGTAAAAGTGATGCTGTATTCGCCCGAGCAATCGCTCGAAATTCAAGCGTTTTTATCCGAAGAGTACCCTTGGGTGAAATACATTCCTGCCACGGGTTGCTATGTCGAAGTGCTGCAACAGGGCGTGGACAAGGGCTTTGGGCTGTTTCAGCTTGCCGATGCGCTCGGGATTGACCATAAAGACTGTTACGCAGTCGGTGACGGTGAAAACGATGTTCATATGCTGAAAGCTGCCGCAATCGGTTTTGCGCCCGAAAATGGCAGTGATATGGCAAAACAGGCGGCTGACCGCATTGTTCGCCCCAATACGGACGGAACGGTTGCCCATGTGATAGAAATATTAGACGAATTATATCAATAGGAGGTATTCAAATGTATTTGAAGGAATTGAATGTTGAGCAGAAAGAATTATTTTTGGACTTGTGCGTCAATGCATCCAATTCAAACGATGAGTTTGACGAAACGGAAAAGAATTTAATTGAACAATATGCAGAAGAAATGGAGATTGAGCCGAGATTTGAAGCGAGATTTTCCACAGACGAGGCGGCTGTAAAACTGAAAGAAATCAGCAACGAAACGGATATTCGTGCCGTTTTTGTTGAACTGATTGCCGTTTTGATGAGCGACCATGTTCTGGATGTTGTGGAATCCGATTTCACCGCAAAAGTGATGAAAATCTTTGACTTGCCGACAAAAGATTTGGATGTCGTTATGAAAAACCTAAAGAAGCTGTTCGAGGTTTATGACAACCTCAATGAATATGTAAACGGCTGATTTTTATTGCGAAAGGCACCGCTCGAATCGGGCGGTGCCTTTTGGCATTATTTAAATTCAACCTCAACCGCAGCGAATGAAAAGGCTGGAATCGGTGAAAGAACGACATCGTTTCCATTGCTTTCAGCGTCGCAGTCTATCGTTTTTGTTACGGTGCCGCTTAAACCAAGAGATACAATCGGTTCGTCAATCGCATCGGCTGAAAAATTCCACAACCCGATGGCAAGGCGTTTTCCGTTTCTTTTAACCTGTAAGTATAAGTCGGGGTTCCCGAAACAGACTGCCGGCATTTTTTCACCGCTCAGCCATTCGCTTGCGGCTGCGATTTGTATTGCTCTCGGGTACATCCGGAAAAGCGACTCCGAATTGAAATAGGCATCAAAGCAAAACACAAAGAAGCGTTGTCCGTTTGCATTGGTATAGCGATAGGTTGCCGGATAATCGTTTTTACCGCAATGGTACTCGCTTTCAACCGATGCCCGCTGCTTCAGCTTCACCGCACGGAATTGAGAATCATTGTCAATGCGCACATAATTGTTCGGTTCAAAAAAATGTTCTGTATTTGCCGTTTGATATTCACCGATTTCTTCAATACCAACATCAACCCCTTGCTCCATTAGAATTTCGCACGCACGCAAGTCGAGTATCAGACCGCTGTCAAGCATTGCAGGCGGTACGGCTTTTACATCTTCACCAAATGCAACACCGGCGGTGAATTCATCACCGTAAGTAATCGGCATGGAACAGCAGGTGAGCATTTTGATTGCAGGCGAAAACGCCGTGTCTTGAATATTGCAGGAGTTTTCTTTCTTCTCCGGAATGGTCATATCGGCGTATTTTGCCGCTTTATCCCAAACCCGAACGCCGATGGATTGTTTATCATCAAAAAGCTCGTTGATTTTTTCATACACATCACGGTTCTTTTCGTGCGCCTTACGATATCCGTTCTCTGTTGCAGGGTCGGAAGTGTAATCAAGCGCATACTTCAAAATGCCGTCCGCACATCCGGCAGCTCGTAAAGCTGTGTCAAATCCTTCTAAATAGGAAGCAGGAACACGGAAACGGGGGCGCGGATGGGTGTCACCCTCGGAAAATATTTCGATATTCGCATTCCACCGGCGAGTTGCTTCCAAGCGTTCCATTTCAATGTTTTCCGCTAATCTTGTTCCCCAATGTCGCTGTGCGCCCCAATATGGTGCACCGATTAAGCGATAAAAAGGCTTGTTCTTGCCTGCTAAAATTTCCGCAATTCGGTCGGGCGTTGTGCCGTCCAAATCCCAAGAGGTGATACAGGCGCAAAAACCGAGGCGCAAATCAGGATTGATTTCATCGACATAGTTTCGCATCGCTTTTGCGAAATCTACATATGCTTTCGCATTTGCCTGCACAAACGCATCCCGATATTTGTTTTTTTCGCCGCCAAGCAAAAAAGGTCGAATGGTTTCGAGGTTCACCGATTCGCCGAGATGTTCGCTCATCATGCGCAGATGGTTTTCGCAACAGCAACCGAAGCCGATATCGTGAAAACCGTAACGAAAATCATCGTCAAACATGATTAAATCAAAACCGCACCTTGCGCCGTCTTGCAGGATTTTTCCCATGACTTTTCGGTATTGCAAATCGGCTGCGCAAATCTGCGTTGCGGATTTCTGACCGAACGGCGAAGTTAAGCGCACATAATCGCATTCACCCTTGAAATAGTAAGTCCAAATCCACATTCCGACTTCAAAGCCGTGTTCTTGAAAATAATGACAGTATTTTTCCAATCGTTCAAATTCTTCATCACGCTTGTTATTGAAAAGTCCTTCGGAGCTCGGACACAAAAAGAGTCGTTCACAGTCCAGCTTTTTCAGTTCTTCCAAAACGGTTTCGGTTCCGTAAGTTTCCAAAACAAATGTGGTGATCGGTACGGAAATCTTATACATACGTCCTCCCTAAAAATCCCCCAAACAGATTTCTGCTTGGGGGATTACATCAGTTGATTTTAATGGTAATATCGCCGAGCGGATAGGTACAGCAGGGATGAATGTATCCGAATCGTGCATCCGCAATACGGCGCTTATCGACACCTTGCGGAATAAAAACTTCACCGCCGATTAGCTTACTGCGGCAGAATCCGCATTCGCCGCTGCGGCAACGAGCCGGTACGGCAATGCCTGCTTTTTCGAGGGAGCAAAGAATGCTGTCGTCCGCCTTGCATTCCGCCTCGATTTTCTCATCACGGTTGATGACCGTCAAGCGGAAGGTTTTTCCGAGTAGTTCGGTCGGGTAACCGGGTTCGTCGGCGAGCTTTCTTGCACCAGCCGACATTTCCATACGGATATATTTGTCGGCGATGCCGAGCTTTGGCAGTTCGCCGCCGAGGAAACGGTACATAGCACCGGGACCGCAGACAAACACGCTGTATTTTTCATTTTCAGGAGCGTATTTTTGAATCAAATCGGCGCCGATAAATCCTTTTTCATAGCCTGCCGTTGTACCTTTTGCTTCGCTGAGTACATAAATGACCTTGACCTTGTCGCAGGTCCGGGCAATTTCGTCAAGCTCATCTTTGAAAACAATTTCATCCTTATTGCGTGCGCCGTAGAGCAGGGTTAAGTTGAAATCCTCCGTACCGTCGGCAATTGCCCGGGCAAAGGAAAGAAACGGGGTGATACCACTGCCACCGGCAAGACCGACGACATTCTTTGCGTCACGCAACGGTTCATATACGAAGTTACCTTCGGGTGCGAAAGCGGTAATTTTATCGCCTACCTGCCAGTTATCCAAAATGTAACCGGAAGCGAAACCGTCGGGAACACGCTTAACCATAATGTGATATTCACCGTGCAAAGCCGAAGCAGGGGATGAAGCAAGGGAATATGGTCTGGTCAAAACGGAAGAACCGACTTTCAGCTGAACGGTCAAGTATTGACCGGCACGGAAATAGGGAGTCGGAACGCTGTTTTCCCAAGTGAGGTAGTAGCTTTTCACATCTGCCGAATGTTCTTCGATTTTACGAATACGCAGGTTGAGCTTTTTGGGATGAAGGGCGTTTGCGACAAGATTGACATTGTAGGAATCCGGAGCGGTTGTCGGCTCTGCGGATGAAGAACCGATTTCCGCAAGACGCTGCGGAATCATCGCCGCAGTGTTCATAAAGTCGAGTGATTTGGTCTTTACGATGATATTCTTATGGAGCTTCATGCTTGCGCCTCCTTCTTTGCATCGTCAAGAATCTGTTGTGCCGCCATGCCGCCCGTGGTGTAAGACGGGGAGAACCCGATGCACTGCTGCGTGTAGCCGCCGGCGAAATAAAGGTTCTTGACCTTTTCGCCCATGGCCATGGTCATCAAACGGTGAACAATGCTGTTGGTGCCAACGGCATCGTAGCCGTAAATCGTTCCGTTCGGCGCTTCGGTGTAATGCGCATAGGTCATCGGTGCGGCAATTTCGATTTCTTCGATATGCTCACGAATTTTGATACCCGTTGCAAGCTCAAAGTTGTCAATCATCTTTTCGGCAAATTCTCGCTTGGCTTTGTGATAGGTTGCGGGCGTTACATCGTCCCACGCCGTATCGCCGAGGAATAAGCTGGTCATGTACAAAATGGTGGTGCCTTCGGGTGAACAATTCGGGTCGCCTGCGTTCAAATTGACCGTTGCCTGAACACCGTTTGTTTTTCGGGAACGAAGCATATCGCTTTGAAGCTTCGTGTCAGCAGTGTCATAAATGAAGTATGTGTGATTCTTCATGCCAAGCTCTTCAGGGGATTTGTCCAAGCCGAGGAAAACAGCAAAGCCTTTTGCGGCAAGCTTCTTGGCGTTGTAATCCTTCAGCTGATGCTCGGGCACTTCTTTGCGGTCAATCAACTTGTTGAAAGCATTGTAGGGCGAGGCATTGCAAACCACATAGTCCGCAAGAATTTCTTCACCGTTTTCAAGCTGAACGCCATAGGCAACCTTGTTCTTGACCAAAATCTTTTCGACCTTGGTGTTCATCCACGCTTCACCGCCAAGCTCTTCGAAGCGGTCGAGCAAAGCACTGCTGATGCCGTGACTGCGGCTCTTCGGGATGGTGGCACCCTCAATCAGGTACGAATAAAGCATGGTAAAATAGTGAATCGCATTTAATTCATCCAGGTTTACACCCAAATAGCACCAATAGCCGGCAAAAATATCACGGATTGGTTTTGGAACATCCAAGGCGTCAAACACTTGGTTGACCGAATAACCTGCCAAGTTAAGGAAGTTTTGGTGTTTGTTGAAAATATCCTTTATCATGCTCGGCTTAAAATCGGTGATGTTGCTGATGAAATTAACGCCGTCATTGATTTGCTCAATCAAATCGAAAATTTCCTCACAAACAGGACGGGAGCCGGGGACATATTCTTCTGCCTTTTTGATGAAATTCTCTTTTCCGATGGGCATATCGTAATCGAAATTCTCATCGCCGTCACCGATGGTTATGGTACGGTAAGCATCGGGCAAAGAAATCCATTCTACTCGGTCAAATACACCAAGCTCCTTGAACAGCTTGGCAAGGTTACCGTTGTCGTTTACCAACGGACCGATTCCGCAAAGCTCGTGCAGAGATGCCTCAAACTCGAAGCGCCCACGAACAAAGCTTGTTGCAAAACCGCCGGGGAGATTGTGTTTTTCAAGCAAAAGCGTTTTCTTTCCGTTCAGCGCAAGCTTTGTGGCGGCAGTCAAACCGCCGTTGCCGGCACCGATGACAATTGCATCATATTTTTTTGACATGGTTGCCCTTCTTTCCTTGATAAGTATGACTTCATTGTATCAAACGCAGATTTTTTTGTCAATCAAATTCAAGCTTCTTCGCTCATTTTGAACGACAGCGTTCCGCCTTGAAGCAAATCATTTGCGTGAATTCGCCAGTCTGTGACGGGCTCTCCGTTGAATTCAAGCGATTTCACATAAACGGCTTCATCGCTGACCTTATCGGTTGTGACCGTCAGATAGTTTCCGTTATATAACTTGATTTGTGCACGCTTGACAAACGGCGAAGCAATCAGGAAAATATCCTGACCGGCGACAGGGAACAAACCAAGCGCCATAAAGACATAGTAAGAGGACAGCGCACCCGTGTCGTTGTTGCCGGGCAATCCGCCCTTTCCTGTGGAAAACATATTTTTCATGCCGCTTCGGATAATTTCACAGGTGCGGTCGTGGCGGTCGGCATAGATGTAGGAAAACGGCGCTTCGGTATCGGATTCGTTGTTGAAGCCTTCAAAACGGCCGAGCTTGATTCCGTCCGCAACCGCTTGATAGTTGTCGGGGTCGGTCGGTAACTCGACATCGGGCTGTCCGTAACCGAAAAAGCTGTCAAGCAGGGAAACGAACGCTTTTTTTCCGCCTGCGATTTTTATGCGCTCGTCCATGTTCAGCATCTGACGGAACGAATAGTTGTAAAGCGTTCCTTCATAATAGGAGGAATCCTCCTTGAGCAAACCCGTTTCGGCAGAATAGCATTTTTTCCATTGTTGTGCATAAGGCTCGATGCGCTGCGCTAACTTGTCGTCACCGATTTCGTGAGCGAGTTGAGCCGT
>DNXM01000040.1:3196-9595 GCA_003505905.1 Oscillospiraceae bacterium | reverse complement strand
GCATCCATGTGTGCGACTGACAAACGCCATCTTCAATGAAATCCTTTTTGTTCTCAGCAAAAATATCGTTTTCAATGCAGCGGAGCATCCGCTTGACATCCACCTTAACACCGTAGCGGTAGGCGGTGAGCAGAACATATTCCGCAAGCATTCTTGCCTGCTCGGAATGTAGCTTATAGCGGGAAGACAGCCCGATGTTGTTCGGAATCTGTCCGAGTGCTTCACCACAGCTCAACAAGGTTTCCACTGTTTTTTCGCCCTGCTCCTTGTTAATGAGAAAGAGCAAAGGAAGCTGGGTTTTGTACATATCCCAAAGCGTTGTAAAATCCGCCGAAAACGGCTTGTTTTGTTCATAAATGAAGCTTTCACCGTCCCAATCGGCAGGCTTAACCAATGAATGATAGAGATTGGAATAGAAAATTTCACGGATTTTTTCATCATCGGTGTCAATTTGAATTTTGGAAAGTTCACGGTTCCAGGTGTCGTACGCTTTTTGCTTCGTTTCGGTAAAATCGTCTGTGCTTTGTAAAAATGCAATCGCTTTTTCGCAACCGACAAGCGAAACAGCAACCTTTAAGGTAACTTCACGGTTTTCGCCGACGGAATACAGCAGTCCCGTTTCCGTTTGCTCATACGGCAAATCACACGCAACGGCAAAATAGAGTGAAACACCTTCGGCAACAATTTGCGCTGTAACGATTTTTCGACTGCTTTCAATTCTTTTCACTTCGGCTCTTTTTCTTTCGCAGTCGGGATAATTCAAATCCATGTTGGCAAAGTCAACGCTGATTTTTCCACCGTTTTTGTGAAAAATATAGTGGTGAATCGCTGTACGACGATTGGCGGTTATTTCGCAGATGATGTTGTCGAGCTTGCAGGAATAATAACCGGGCTGTGCCGATTCGTTCAAAATATTCTGCCTTTTCAGAGATTCTCCGTAATGGGGAGAAACCAAGCAATAGTTGTAGTAGTATCCGACAGCACCCGTTCCGCTGTGATGTAAATGGCTGAAACCGAGAATTCCGTCATCTTTGAAATGCTTCGGATGCGCATAGCTGTTCGGAAAGTGGTTGGTGCTTCCGGTCGGATAGCCGCCCGTGTACGGTGCAACGCTCATCGGTCCGAACGGCAGTGTTGCGGCAGGGGATGTGTTCCCGCACCCGGCTTTGATAAAGAACCATTTTGCGCTGATTCCCTGCGGCTTCGGCAGGTCAATTTCACCGTTGCCCTGAAATACATTTACGAATTTACAGTTGTCCATATTTCCTCCAAAAATCAAAATTAAAGCAAAAAATTAAAAAAACTGTTGTCTAACCGTGGAAAATGTATTATATTGTCAAAGGATAAATGAAAACAAATGAAAAGGAGTCTTCTATGTCAGCATACGATTTAATTGCCTTAATCGGCGGTCTTGCTTTGTTTCTGTTTGGCATGAATGTTATGGGGAACGCTCTGGAAAAGCGTGCCGGAAGCAGTTTGAAAAACATACTCGGTCGCTTAACCTCCAATAAATTCAAGGGCTTTTTGCTCGGCTTGGGGATTACGGCGGTCATTCAATCCTCCTCGGCAACCACTGTTATGGTGGTCGGCTTCGTGAACTCCGGTCTTATGAAGCTCAGCCAGGCAATCGGCGTGATTATGGGCGCTAACCTCGGCACATCGGTAACTTCGTGGATTTTGAGCTTGACGGGTGTTCAAGGTGACAGCTTTGTTGTGAATCTGTTCAAGCCGACAACCTTTACGCCCATTATTGCCTTTATCGGCATCTTAATCTATATGTTTTCCAAGAACACCAAGAAGAAGGATACGGCAACGGTTCTGCTTGGCTTTGCCGTGCTGATGTTCGGCATGGAAGCGATGTCCGATGCCGTGAAGCCCTTGGCGGAATCGGAAGCGTTTCAAAAATCATTGACGCTGTTTTCCAATCCGATTTTAGGTGTCGTTATGGGTATGGTGGTTACTGCCGTTGTTCAATCCTCATCGGCTTCTGTCGGTATTTTGCAGGCTCTGTCGATGACAGGCTCGGTTACTTATATGACGGCCATTCCGATTATTATGGGTCAAAACATCGGTACCTGTGTCAGTGCTTTGATTTCCTCTATGGGGGCAACAAAAAACGCAAAGAGAGCCGCCTTTGTTCACCTGTATTTTAATGTTATCGCAACGGTGATTTTACTGCCTGTTTTTTATTTGGTGGAACATTTTGCGGACATTCCGATTATTCAAACGGCGGCTAATCCGCTGGGCATTGCCGTTGTTCACACGGTGTTCAAGCTGCTTGCCCTGGCGATATTGATGCCGCTGACGAATTTGCTTGAAAAATTAGCCTGCCTCACCGTAAAGGATAACGGCAAAAATGAAGGCGTGTCGCACTTGTTGGATGAGCGTTTACTCAACACCCCTGCGGTTGCCGTTGAACAGAGTCGAACAGTCAGCTTGAGCATGGCACAAGTAACGCTGCATACGCTGAAAAATGCGTTTGATATGCTGGAGCATTTCGACGGCAAAATTGCCGAAACCGTTCGTGAAGGCGAAGCCGAGGCAGATATGTATGAGGATACAATCGGCGGATATCTGGTGAAGCTGAGTATGCGAAGCTTAACGGATGAGGACAGCCGTGAGGTGTCAAAACAACTCCATGTTATCGGCGATTTGGAGCGTATCAGTGACCACGCTCTGAACATTTTGGAAGCCGCTGAAGAGCTGAAAGATAAAAAGATGACATTCTCAGGCGAAGCGAAAAACGAAATGCGAACAATGATTAACGCAACCATCGAGGTTGCCGATTTGGCTATCAGCAGTTTGACGGAAAACAATGTGGAAAAGGCGGCGCTGGTTGAACCGCTGGAGCAGGTTATTGACGATTTGAAAACCACGCTCAAAAATAATCACATTGAGCGTTTACGAAAAAAAGGCTGCACCATCGAACAGGGCTTTGTGTTCAATGATTTGGTGACGAATATCGAGCGTATTTCCGACCATTGCTCCAATATTGCCGTTTGTGTTATTGAAACGGCACATGACCGTTTTGATATGCACGAATACCTGAACAGCATTAAAAACGGCAGTGAAGTATTCAACCGAAATTACGAGAGCTTCCGGGAGAAGTACGCCATCAACGAATAATCCCGATGCATTCATTTTCGGTAGCATCCAGAATTTTCACATCATAGAATTCACCGCAAACCGCACCGCTCGCAATTCGGACGGGAGTGTAATTGGCTGTATAGCCTGTTGCACTTCCGTCTTTTTCATTGGTTTCGGCAAGCACCCGAACAATTTTGCCGATTTGCTTTTGCAAGAATTCGGCACGGATTTTTTCGGTTGCTTCAATCATCCGATGCGTTCGCTCTTCCTTGACGGATTTTTCCACTTGCCCTTCAAATTCGGCGGCACGGGTGCCTTTGCGAGGGGAATAGGGGAAGACATGAACCTTTTCAAACTTGATCTTTTTGACAAAAGCAAGCGACTGCTCAAATTCATCGTTTGTTTCACCGGCAAAGCCGACCATAACATCGGTGGTCAAGGTGCAATCCTTAAATTGTTCACGCAGATTTTGACACAACACAGCATATTCTTCTGCCGTGTAGTGGCGGTTCATGCGTTTGAGAGTAGCGGTGCAGCCGCTTTGCAGAGAAATGTGAAACTGCGGACATAATTTCGGCTGCTGCGCCATTTTTCGGATGATTTCCGCCGTTAAATGGTCAGGCTCCAGCGAACCTAAACGGATGCGCTCAATTCCGTTCACTTGCGCTATGGCTTCAATCGCATCGCAAATGGTTTTATCGCTTCCCAATCCATAGGCGGAGAGATTGATGCCGACCAAAACAATTTCACGAAAGCCGTTTTCGGCAAGTGCTTGTGCTTCTCTTTCGATATCTTCCAAGGGCTTTGAGCGCACTCTCCCTCTTGCATACGGAATCACGCAATAGGAGCAAAAGCGATTACAGCCGTCCTCGATTTTTAAAGCGGCTCTGGTCCGTTCTTCAAATTCATTGATGGCGCAGGGCACAAAATAATCGTTGCTTCTATGCGGTTGAATGCGCACCAAACGCTCTTTCTCTTTGAAATATTCTTCAATCAACGAAACGATTTTGTCGGTGGAACGGTTCCCCGTGACAATATCCGCCTGCGTCAGCTCTGCGGCGGCTTGGGGATACGCCTGGGGCATACAGCCGGTCAAAACCACTAACGCATTCGGATGAAGCCGTTTGTAGTGACGAACGGTTTGTCTTGTCTTTTTGTCACTTTCCGCCGTAACCGTGCAGGAATTGATAATATAGATATCGGCTTGTTCATCGGGCGGCACAAGAAGATAGCCTGCCTTGACCAACGCTTCGCCGATGACCTGTGTTTCGTATTGGTTGACCTTACAGCCGAGGGTATATAATGCAGCTTTCATGTTTTGACTCCTAAATAAATATGACTTATTATATACCACTTCCCTGCGTTGTGCAACTTTTTTCAGGAAAGATATTCCGCAAGTTCGGTGCATTTTTTGTGAGAAAAATCATAGTTATCTACTGAAGAAGAAAGGAGTGCCTTAAAATGAGAAAAATGAGTCAGCGATTGCTTTGCTTGATTTTTGCTGCCGTTGTATTTGCAGGGCTTTGTTTGCCCGCTCAAGCCGAAGAGTCATCAAGCAGTGCCATGCCCGTTAAAATCAATGCGAAAGCGACAATCCTTGTGGATGTATCCACCGGTCAGGTGCTTTGTGCGCAAAACGAACACGAGCGTTATTCTCCTGCCTCTATGACAAAAATCATGCCCTTATTGCTGGTTATGGAAGCGATTGACGCCGGAAAAGTAAACCTCACAGACAAAGTTACGGCGAGCGCAACGGCGGCATCCAAGGGTGGCTCCCAGATATGGCTGAAGGAAGGCGAAACGATGACGGTAGACGAGTTACTGCGAGCTGCCGCCATTTACAGCGCTAATGATGCCTGCGAAGCACTTGGTGAGCACATTGCGGGAAGCGAAGAAAGTCTTGCTACCATGCTTAACGAACGAGCGGTGCAGTTGGGGATGAAGGATACTCATTTTGAAAACTGCACGGGGCTGGACGATACCACAGACAATCATTTGACGAGTGCCTATGATGTTGCGCTGATGTCAACGGAGCTGCTCAAGCACGAGCTGATTCAAAAATATTCGACCGTGTGGATGGATTCTCTGCGTGAGGGCAAGACAGAGCTTGTGAACACCAATAAATTGGTTCGCTTTTATGATGGCTGCACCGGATTGAAAACAGGCACAACAAGCAAAGCGGGGTGCTGTGTTTCCGCATCGGCAAAACGGGGTGAGACCCATTTGCTTGCCGTGATTATGGGCAGTCCGTCAAGCAAAGACCGCTTTGAAAGTGCAAAAGCCTTGCTGAACTGGGGCTTTGCCAATTATGAAACCGTTACACCGCAGTTCGATGCGACATTGCTCCGGGCAGTTACCGTTCACGGCGGCACAGAGGATGAGGTTATGCCGAGCGTACCGAAGCTTTCACCGGTTTTGCTGAAAAAGGGCGAAAAAAAGGAATTGAAGTTTTCAATTGAACTGTCTTCGGATGTGCAGGCACCGGTTGAGGCAGGACAAAAAATCGGAATTATATCACTGCTATGCGAAAATGAAAAGCTTGACGAGTATGCCTTGACCGCCGAGCATCGTGTTGAAAAACTTTCTTTCGGCGATGTGTTGCATCGATTTTTGTGTTCTTTTACTCAACTTGACAAAAAATCTTAACAAAATCGGCGGAATCATATCAAAATTGTAAGAATTTTTCGTTATTTTCCCTTGCAATGATGGCGTGAATCGGTTACAATAGGTTTAACCATAGTTGAGCAAAGGAGCTTGCGGATTGATTCGGAAATCCGCAAAGAAGAGATTGAAATGTCTATCAAATTCAACAGATCCTACGCAGCTGTTTCCGAGCAGGATCTGAAAGCAATCCAAACAGAAGTAACCAAAGCGCATCAGCTTCTGATGAACCGCAACGGAGCGGGAAACGATTTCCTCGGCTGGGTTGATTTGCCGGTCGATTACAACAAAGAGGAATTTGAAGCCGTCAAAAAAGCCGCTGAAAAAATTCAAAAGGATTCCGATGCACTTGTTGTGATTGGAATCGGCGGTTCTTACCTCGGCGCAAGGGCGGCGATTGAATTCTGCAAGTCGGCGAACTACAATCTGCTTTGCAAGGACACACCGCAGATTTTCTTCACCGGCAACACCATCAGTGCTTCATCGCTTTCCGATATCGTAAAGCTTGTCGAAAACAAAGATTTTTCCGTCAATGTTATTTCCAAAAGCGGTACGACAACGGAGCCTGCCGTCGCTTTCCGTGTATTCAAAGAAATCCTCGAAAAAAAGTACGGCAAAGAGGAAGCTGCAAAGCGCATTTATGTTACTACT
>DNXM01000040.1:2677-3164 GCA_003505905.1 Oscillospiraceae bacterium | reverse complement strand
CAAAGGTACATTGAAAGCGTTGGCTGATCAAAACGGGTACCGAACTTTTGTTGTTCCCGATGATATCGGTGGGCGGTATTCCGTGCTTACCGCAGTCGGTCTTCTTCCGATTGCCGCTGCAGGCATCGACATTGACAAGCTGATGCAGGGTGCCGCAGCCGCAAGAGAAAAATACAACAATCCTTCCATCGAAGAAAACGCTTGTTACAAATATGCCGCAATACGCAATTTACTTTATCGTGCCGGCAAAAAGATTGAAATGTTCGTTTCTTACGAGCCGAATTTTGCTTTGATGTGCGAATGGCTCAAACAGCTTTTCGGTGAAAGCGAAGGCAAGGAGTACAAGGGAATTTATCCGTCTTCCGCCATCTATTCCACCGACCTGCATTCACTCGGCCAGTTTGTTCAGCAGGGTGAACGCATTATGTTTGAAACCGTAATCTATGCATCACAGCCTCAACAGGATGTTACAATCGGCGAAACGGCA
>DNXM01000040.1:1222-2667 GCA_003505905.1 Oscillospiraceae bacterium | reverse complement strand
CAGACAATGCGGATGGCTTAAATTTCCTTGCAGGCAAAACGGTTTCTTATGTCAACCGCAAGGCGTTTGAGGGAACGCTCTTGGCACACACCGACGGCTTCGTACCGAATCTTGTTCTTGAAATTCCGACTATGAACGAAACCGTTCTCGGCGAATTGATTTATTTTTTCGAAAAGGCTTGCGCTGTTTCGGGTTATATCTTGGGCGTCAATCCGTTCGACCAACCCGGCGTCGAAAGCTATAAGAAGAATATGTTTGCTTTGTTGGGCAAGCCCGGCTACGAAGATATGCGGGCTGAACTCGAAGCAAAGCTAAAGTAATCTATCCTAAGCACTTACTAAATATAAAGGAGAAAACAACATGATTAAACTTATTCTCGGACACAAAGGCTCAGGAAAAACAAAGAAATTGGTTGAACTTGTCAACGCCGCCGCACAGGCATCCAACGGCAATGTCGTTTGCGTTGAAAAGGAATCCCAGCTTACTTATGATGTAACTTCCCGTGCAAGACTCACTGCAACGGATACATTTTCCATCCAGGGCTACAGTGCTTTCTATGGCTTCCTCTGCGGTATTTGTGCCGGCGACCATGATATTACCGATATTTTCGTGGATGCAACCTTGAGAATCGGCGGCAGAGATTACAACGAGCTTGCTCAGTTCCTTGCCAAGGTTAATGAGCTTTCCAAGCTGGAGGAGAAGGACATTACTTTTACGGTTTCTGCCGATAAAGAAGAAATTCCGGCTTCTGTTTTTGAATTTGCACAGGTTCTTTGAAAAATACAAAATAGTTCTTGACAAAGCACTCGTTTTCTTGTATACTATTATAGTCTTTGCACTATATGTATGCCCTTTTTCGGAGGTTGATGCGTCTTGATTCTTGAGCTTGAGCCGATTTTTAATAATATCGGGCAGGAGCTTGATTTTCAGTATGAGTTGGATTTATCCGAGCTTGATGTTTCGACAATTCGCCCAATCGAAAAGTCGGCTGTCATTCGGGGCAAGGTTTATAATCGTGCCGGTGTGGTGCATTTAAATGCCAGCGCATCCTTTGATTACGTTGCGCCGTGCGACCGTTGCGCCGAGCCGACTACCCGACATTTCGATGTTCCGCTTAAACACGTTCTTGTTACGACCCTCAACGATGAGGAGAATGACGATTTTGTTTTGCTCAACGGAATGCGTTACGATGTTGACGAGCTGATTCGGGAGGATATTATTCTGTCCTTGCCGTCCGCATACTTGTGTCGGGATGATTGCAGGGGTGTTTGTCAATATTGCGGCAAAAACCTTAACACGGACTCATGTAGTTGCAAAGCACCCGTCGATCCGAGATTGGCGGTGCTTGCGCAACTGTTAGATAACAATTCGTGAGTAAAGAAGTATCACAGCAGCGAGGAGGTTGCAAAAATGGCAGTTCCTAAGAGAAGAGTCTCGAAGGCAAG
>DNXM01000040.1:666-1217 GCA_003505905.1 Oscillospiraceae bacterium | reverse complement strand
AGACGCGACAAAAGGCGCAGCAGCGTTTGGAAGATTGACGCTCCCGAACTTGTTAAGTGCCCCAAGTGCGGCGACTACAAAAGACCGCACAGACTGTGTCCCAACTGTGGCTACTACAACGGCAGACAGGTAATTGATACAGAGGCGTAAGCTTTAAGGCAGAGGCGATTTCAGCTCTCTGCCTTTTGCTTTTTTGAAAGGTGGTGTCGGCATGGCTGTTCGTATTTCCAAAGTGGAACATAAAAGCAAATGTGATAGAAAAATCCACGGCGGTGACACACTCATTTCCGTGAACGGACATGAGATTCGGGATGTGTTGGATTACCGATTTTACACAAGCGAAGAAAAACTGAAGCTTTTGGTTAAAACCGAAAAAGGCAAAAAGCGCACCGTTAAAATCAAAAAAGGCGAATACGAGGATATCGGTCTGTGCTTTGACACCTACTTGATGGATAAGCACCATTCCTGTAAAAACAAATGTATTTTTTGTTTCATCGACCAAATGCCGAAGGGAATGCGTGATTCGCTCTATTTTAAGGATGATGATTCAA
>DNXM01000040.1:0-507 GCA_003505905.1 Oscillospiraceae bacterium | reverse complement strand
GGCGAATCGTTGCGCTATCTTCGGCGTCTGTCCGATGCAGGCATCAAGCTCAACACACAGCTTGTGCTTTGCCCCGGTGTGAATGACGGCGAAGAGCTGGCATATAGCTTGGAACAGCTTGGTCAACTCTATCCTGCGGTGCAGAGCATAGCCGCCGTGCCTGTCGGATTGACAAAGTTTCGTGAAAATCTGCCGAAGCTTCGCGCGTACGATGAAGCATCAAGTGCCTCGGTGATTGATGAAATTGATCGTTTTAATGCGCATTTTTGCATTGTTCACGGCGAGAGCATTGCTTATGCGGCGGATGAGTTTTATCTGAAAGCCAACCGACCGATTCCGACAGAGGACTATTACGGCACCTATCCGCAGCTTGCCAACGGTGTCGGTATGTGGCGCAGCTTGGAGGATGAGTTCATGCAAGCACTTGATGCTTGTGAAAAATGTGCGATTCAGACACGACACATCAGCATTGCAACGGGTGTCGCTGCTTATCCGCTGATGAAAAAA
>DNXM01000032.1 GCA_003505905.1 Oscillospiraceae bacterium | reverse complement strand
TTGAATTGAGCCCTGCGTTAAATTTTGAAAGGTTCCTGTGACACATGAGAGATGTACCCGAAATTTTCGGCAGCCTTGTATTCAACGACAGCGTTATGAGTCAACGCCTGCCGGCTGAAACATATGAATCGTTGCACAAAACCATTGAGGACGGAAAGGCGCTTGACTTAACCGTTGCCAATGCGGTTGCCGCCGCCATGAAGGATTGGGCAATTGAACAAGGCGCCACGCACTACACCCACTGGTTTCAACCGCTCACAGGCATCACCGCCGAAAAGCACGATAGCTTTTTATCGCCGCAGTCGGACGGTCGTGTTATCATGGAATTTTCCGGCAAAGAGCTGATTAAGGGCGAACCCGATGCGTCCTCCTTCCCCTCGGGTGGTCTGCGTGCCACCTTCGAAGCGAGAGGCTATACCGCATGGGACCCTACCTCCTACGCTTTTATCAAGGATGATTCCCTTTGCATTCCAACGGTGTTTTGCTCATATTCTGGCGAAGTGCTCGACACAAAAACGCCGCTCCTGCGCTCGATGGAAGTCATCAGTGCAAAGGCAGTTCGCCTGCTTCGCCTATTGGGCGATGAACAGGTTCAGCGTGTCAACTCCACCGTCGGTGCCGAGCAGGAATACTTCCTGATTGACAAAGATTTATACAATCAACGCAAAGACATTGTTATTACCGGTCGCAGTCTGTTCGGTGCGAAACCGCCGAAAGGGCAAGAATTGGATGACCACTATTTCGGTGCCATTAAGCCGACCGTTATGGCTTATATGCAGGATTTGAACGAGGAATTGTGGAAGCTCGGCGTTTACGCCAAGACCGAACACAACGAAGCGGCGCCTGCACAGCATGAGCTTGCCCCCGTATACGCAAGCACGAACATGGCGGTTGACCACAATCAGCTGACCATGGAGATGATGAAAAAAGTAGCGGAGCGTCACGGTCTTGCCTGCCTGCTGCATGAAAAGCCTTTTGAGGGTGTCAACGGCAGCGGCAAGCACAATAACTGGTCGCTTTCCACCGGCTACGGCAAAAACCTGTTCAACCCCGGCAAAAAACCGCAGGATAACTTGACCTTTTTGGTGTTCCTGTGCGCCGTGATTGCGGCGGTTGACCGCAACCAGGATTTGCTTCGCATCAGCGCCGCAAGTGCCGGCAATGACCACCGCCTTGGCGCAAGCGAAGCACCGCCTGCCATTCTCTCCGTTTTCCTCGGCGATGAGCTGAGCGAAATTTTGGATGCGATTGAAAAAGGCGAGCACGGCTACAACAAAAAAACCGAACACGTGCAAACAGGCGTTGAGGTGTTGCCCGACTTTAGGAAGGACACTGCCGACCGCAACCGCACCTCTCCCTTTGCTTTCACCGGCAACAAGTTTGAGTTCCGCATGATTGGCTCCTCCTTTTCGGTTGCAGACGCAAACATTGTGCTGAACACTGCCGTTGCCGATGTGCTGGACGAATTGTCCGACCGGTTGGATGGTCAGCCGAAAGAAAAAATCGAAACCATTGCCTATGACTGGATGGCACAGTGCATCAAGGCACACAAGCGCATCATCTACAACGGCAATAACTATTCTGAAGAATGGGTTGCCGAAGCCGAACGCAGAGGGCTTTACAACCTGCGCACAACGGCAGATGCCGTTCCGCTGTTTGTGAGCGAAAAGAATGTGGAGCTTTTCACCAAGCATCACATTTTCACCAGAAGCGAAATTGCTTCCCGTTGTGAAATCATGCTCGACAACTACTGTAAAATCATCAACATTGAAGCGCTCACCATGCTGGATATGGCGAAGAAAGAAATTCTGCCTGCGGTGTTGGCTTATGCAAACCTTGTGATGAACAACCTCAAGCTGAAAAAGAAAATCGGTTTGCCGGTTGAAAACACCGAGGTTTACAAGTTGAACGGCAAATTGAGCGAGCTTACCGACAAGTTGAGCCTTGCTATTGAAGCATTGGAGGCAACGCTTCACGCCCTCAACCGCAACGAAGACAACTTGGCTCGTTCCGCATATTACCGTGATTTCATCGTTCCTGCGATGGAGCAATTGAGGGTAACGGCGGACAAGCTTGAAGAGATGGTTGCGGAGGAATATTGGCCGTACCCAACCTACAACGAATTACTGTTCCGAGTAAAATAAAAGCAAGCCTGTCGAAGCAAAATTCGGCAGGCTTTTTTGAATAAGGGATTGTTGAGATTTCCTTTCATCTCAACAATCCCTTTGTTTTTATAATGCTTTGATTGCTTTTAACAGCTCCTCGGGGGCTTCAATCATCACGGTCACGCCTGCATTCACAAGCGTTTCACGGTCACGAAAGCCCCAAAGGCACCCTACACACGGTATCCCTGCGTTTTTTGCCGTCAAAACATCTACCTCGCTGTCGCCGACATAAACCGCATTCAACCGGTCGGATTTGAGCAAATCCAGTGCAAAAAACACACCGTCAGGTGCAGGCTTACGAGCACGGTCATCGGTTTGACCGACCGCAACTTGAATATATGTTCCGAACAGCTTCTCGATAAGCTCCTTCGTGAAAGCGTCACCCTTGTTGGAAACCACTGCCGTCTTATATCCGGCTTCTTTCACGGACTTGAGCATGGCATACACGCCGCTATACGGAGCGGTTTTGTTCTGCATATTGCCTTGGTAATGCTCTTCATAAATAGCCTTACAGTGAGCGTGTTCCTGTTGCGTATGCACCTTTGGCATCGTCTTTTCGATTAAATAATCGACGCTGTTGCCGACTGCAAGGCGCACTTCTTCCTGACTGCGTTCGGGATAGTTCATCTCCCGCAACGCAAAATTCACGCTGTCCGTCAAATCCGCCAAGGTGTTGAGAAGCGTTCCATCCAAATCAAAAACAATGGTATCAATCATTTTTTCTTCTTTCCGAAAAAGCCTTTTTTGTCATCCTCTACCACGGTGCCGTTTGCGCCTTTTCCGCCGAATTCGGCATCGAATTCACGCAACAATTCCTTTTGACGGGCGTTGACATTTTTCGGCACATTCACAAGGATGCGCAAAAGCTGGTCACCTCTTCCACGACTGTTGAGGCTTTGAATACCCTTGCCCTTGAGGCGCATGACCGTGCCGGGCTGTGTGCCGGCAGGCAATTCGTAACGCACCTTTCCGTCCAGGGTCGGCACCTCCAGCGTTGCACCGAGCACTGCCTGGGCAAAGCTGACATTGACATCGCACCACACATCGTAGCCGTCACGCTCAAAAAACGGGTGCGGACGCACCAACACCGTTACATGAAGGTCGCCGTTCGGACCGCCGTTCAAGCCGCTGTTGCCCTCGTTGCGGACGTTGAGCACCTGACGGTCATCAATGCCTGCGGGAATGTTGACCTCTACGCTGACCTTTTTGCTAACGGCACCTTTGCCGTTACACTTACGGCACGGTGTTTTGACGATTTTGCCCTTGCCGCCGCACTTTGAGCAGGCTCGTGAGGTCTGCACCACACCGAACGGCGTGCGCTGCTGCACATTCACCTGACCTCTGCCGTGACAGTCCGGGCAGGTTTCGGGGGAGGTGCCTGCCGCCGCACCACTTCCGTGACAGTCCGGGCACAGCTCCACACGGTTAAACTCCACCGTGCGTTTGCAGCCCTTTGCCGCCTCTTCAAAGCTAAGCGTGACACGGGCCTGTGCGTCACTGCCTCGCCTTGGTGCGTTGGGGTTCGCCTGTCTTCCGCCGCCGAAGCCACCGCCGAAA
>DNXM01000081.1:8510-8872 GCA_003505905.1 Oscillospiraceae bacterium | reverse complement strand
TGGAATTTACTTTGAGAAGTCGCCGCCGAAACCTTGTAATTTATGTCAAGGTGAAGAAGGTTGACGAAAAAACAGGTTTGTGATAGAATTATGACGGATATGGTGTTACATACGGTGAACCGTATGAAGAAGGAAAGGAACGAGTAAATGTCCAGAGAAATCGTTTTGCGTTCAATCCCCACGGTTGCTTTGCGTGGGATGACGGTATTCCCGAATATGCAGCTCCATTTTGAAGTGAGCCGCAAGCAGTCCATTGCCGCTTTGCACAGCGCCATGGAGGGTGATCGGGAAATTTTTTTGGTGATGCAGCGGGATATCCGAACGGAGGAGCCCAAAACCGCCCAAGAGTTTTTCCCAATGGG
>DNXM01000081.1:7606-8450 GCA_003505905.1 Oscillospiraceae bacterium | reverse complement strand
AGTGAAAATATGCGTGTTGCGGTTGAGGGAGTCACCCGTGCCCGTGTGGCGGAGATTCAACGAACTTCGCCGTTTTTGGCGTCGTTGGTGTCCGAAAAGCACACCTATGCCGTTCGCCCTGCGGACGATGAATATGCGCAGGCATTGGTGCGTGTTTGCACGGAGTGTTTTCAGAATTATTCGCAGTTTATCCCGAATATTCCGACCGACCTTGTTTTGGAGGTTCTGTCCGAGGAAGACCCCGGCAGGCTGGCTGATTTTATAGCGGCGAACGCTTCCATTGACCCGCTGAAAAAGCAGGATATTCTCAACGAACTGCATCCTCTGCGCCGTGCGGAAAGGCTTTGTGCCGTGCTGCGCAGTGAAGCGCAGCTGCTTGAAATCGAAGAAGAGATTCAATCCCGTGTGCAGGAGCAGGTGGACGAGAATCAAAGAGAATACTACCTGCGTGAGCAGATGAAGGCCATTTCCATTGAGCTGGACGGTGAAGAGGCGGACGAATCGGATGAATTCCGTGAAAAGATTCTTGCCTTGAACTTGGATGAGGAATGCCGGGGTAAGCTGTTGCAGGAATGCTCCCGCCTTGCCAAAACCTCCAAATCGTCGCCCGAAGCGATGGTGATTCGCACCTATTTGGAAACCTGCTTGGCTTTGCCTTGGAATATTTACACGCAGGACAATCTGGATTTGGAGCGTGCAAGAAAAATCCTTGACGAAGACCATTACGGCATGAAAAAAGTGAAAGAACGCATGGTGGAAATGCTCGCCGTGCGCAAGCTTTCGCCCGGCATTACGGGGCAGATTATCTGTTTAGTCGGACCGCCCGGTGTCGGCAAAACATCCA
>DNXM01000081.1:6211-7542 GCA_003505905.1 Oscillospiraceae bacterium | reverse complement strand
TTGGGCGGTGTGCGGGATGAAGCCGAGATTCGAGGGCACCGCAAGACCTATATCGGTGCCATGCCCGGTCGTGTGATAACCGCTTTGACGCAGGCGGGGAGCTGTAATCCGCTGATTTTGTTGGACGAAGTGGACAAGCTCGGTATGGATTACAAGGGTGATCCGTCCTCGGCTTTGCTGGAAGTGCTGGACGGTGAACAAAACGACACATTCCGTGACCACTATATCGAAATGCCGTTTGATTTGAGCCGTGTTCTGTTTGTGACCACGGCAAATAACCGGGACGAAATTCCACAGCCGCTGCTTGACCGCATGGAAGTGATTGAATTGAGCAGTTATACCGGAGAAGAAAAATTCCACATTGCAAAAGAGCATTTGCTGCGCAAGCAGGCGAATCGCCACGGGCTGAATTTGCGCACCCTTCGTGTGACGGACGGTGCCATTCGTGCCGTCATTAACGGTTACACCAAAGAAGCGGGTGTGCGTAAGCTCGAACGGGAGCTTGCCTCGATTTGCCGCAAGGCAGCGGTTGCCGTTGCGGACGGAGCAAAGAGCTTTTCCGTGAACGAAACGAATTTGGAAAGCCTGCTCGGCACGCCGAAATACAAGCGTGAAAACAAGAAGCGTGCGGATGAAGTCGGTGTGGCAAGAGGTCTTGCGTGGACTTCGGTCGGCGGTGAAATGCTCGATGTGGAAGCGTGCATTATGGAGGGAAGCGGCAAATTGGAATTAACCGGCTCCCTCGGCGATGTGATGAAGGAGTCCGCCCGAGCAGTGGTCAGCTTGATTCGTTCCCGTGCGCTTTCGCTTGGAATCGACCCCGATTTTTATAAAAACAAAGACATTCATCTGCACTTTCCCGAGGGTGCCGTCCCCAAGGACGGTCCGAGTGCCGGTGTGACCATTACAACGGCGCTGGTATCGGCGCTGACGGGTATTCCCGTGCGCAGCGATGTTGCCATGACCGGCGAGATTTCACTGCACGGTCGGGTAATGCCCATCGGCGGACTGCGTGAAAAGACAATGGCGGCGTATATCAACGGCTGTTCAACGGTTCTGATTCCGCAGGAAAATGTGCCGAATTTGGACGAAGCGGAAGAGGTTGTGAAAGAGAATACGCAGTTCCTGCCGATGCAGAATATTGACCAAGTGCTGGAGGCGGCGCTGACCCAAAAGCCGAAGCCGATTAAAACAAAGCCGACTGTGCCGCACACGGAAAAAAGTGTGTCGGCGGAAACGTATGCCCAATAAGCACAAGCGGAAAAGGATAGACTATGAATTATAACAAAGCACAATTTGAAGCGGCGTTCGGTATGCTCCGTCAGCTTCCT
>DNXM01000081.1:2138-6173 GCA_003505905.1 Oscillospiraceae bacterium | reverse complement strand
CTTCCTGCGTCCACAAAAAAAGAGATTGCATTTGCCGGTCGTTCCAATGTCGGCAAATCGTCCCTGCTCAACAAGCTGTTTAACCGCAAATCCTTGGCTCGTGTCAGCTCGGTGCCCGGCAAGACCATTACCGTTAATTTCTATGCGGTTGATACGGTGCGCTTGGTGGATTTGCCCGGCTACGGTTACGCAAAAGCTTCGCCCGGTGAAAAACGCCGTTGGGCGGAATTGATGGAGGGCTATTTCAAAACCGACCGTGACATTCGTTTGGTGGTGCAGTTGATTGATATGCGCCATAAGCCGAGCGAGGACGATATGACCATGCTTTCATTTTTGCGTGAAATGGGTTATCCGTTTGTGATTGCGCTGACCAAGTGCGACAAGCTGAACAAGACGCAGTATAATGAGCGGATGGAAAGCTTAAAAACGGAATTGGCTGATTATGAGGATATTTTGAAAATTCCCTGCTCGGCAGTTAACGGCACGGGCATTGAACAACTGAAAACCGTGATTAACAAAGCGTGCGAGGAATAAGGAGGGGCGGCGTGAGCCGCAAAGAAGATATGTTTGTTTCCGATTGTATTTCCGTTGATGAAAAAGGTCATTTGACCATCGGCGGAATGGATACCGTTGAATTGGCAAAGGAATTCGGCACACCCTGTTTCGTTATGGACGAACAGCGTATCCGCAAAAATTGCCGTGCCTATGTCGATTCCATTCAAAAAAACTATGACGGCAACGGCTTGGTCACCTACGCCTCCAAAGCGTTTTGCTGCAAGGAGATTTGCCGCATTGTGACCGAAGAAGGCTTGGGGCTTGATGTCGTTTCGGGCGGCGAAATTTATACGGCTTTGTCTGCGGGCGTGAAGGCGGAAAAACTGCATTTTCACGGCAACAACAAAACCCCGGAGGAGCTGGAATATGCGGTTTCAAACGGTGTCGGTCGCATTATTGTCGATAATTTGTTTGAGCTGGAGATGTTAAGCCGTATTGCGGCGCAGAGCAACAAAACCGTGAACATTTTGCTGCGCATTAAGCCCGGCATTGATGCGCATACCCATGACTTTATCCGTACCGGTCAAATTGACAGTAAGTTCGGCTTGGCAATTGAAACGGGCGAAGCTATGCAGGGCGTTGAAGCGGCTTTGAAAGCGGAAAATATTTGCTTGAAAGGCTTGCATTGCCATATCGGTTCGCAGATTTTTGATGTAGATCCGTTTGAACTGGCGGCAGAGGTGATGATTGACTTTATTGCCGATGTGAAGGCGAAAACGGGCTTTGAAGCACAAGAGCTGGATTTGGGCGGCGGCTTCGGCATCAAGTATAAATCAAGCGATAATCCGCTTGCTTATGAAGAGTATATGGCAAAGGTTGCCACGGTGCTGAAAAAGAAATGCGCCGAGCGGCAGGTGAAAACGCCGTTTGTGCTCATCGAACCCGGTCGTTCCGTCACCGGCAGTGCGGGCTTGACGCTTTACACGGTCGGCGCAGTGAAAACCATTCCCGAGGTACGCACCTATGTTTCGATTGACGGCGGCATGGGTGATAATCCCCGTTATATTCTCTATCAAGCGGAATACGAAATCCTTTGCGCATCTAAAGCCAATGAGCCGAAGACACAGATTGTGACGCTGGCAGGTCGCTGTTGCGAAAGCGGCGACTTGATTCAGGAAAACGCACCGATTCAGCCTGTTGAAGCAGGGGATGTGGTTGCGGTTTTGTCAACGGGTGCATACAATTATTCCATGGCTTCCAACTACAACCGCATTCCGAGACCGCCGGTTGTGATGGTGAACAACGGTCGCGCAAGAGTAATTGTGCGCCGTGAATCGTATGAAGATATCATAAAAAACGACATTTGACAAACGATTTGTTCGCATTCCTTGACAAACTGAAGAAATCAGGCTATAATCAATATAAGCGTGTGTTTCGATGCACTTTTTCGAATTTTGATTGAGGATGAGTTTTTTGGAAGAAAACGAAATTGTGATTAAGAATAAAGGCTATCGCAAGCTGTGCTCGGCGAGCTTTGTGGCGTCCGTTGCCATCACGGCGATTTATATCGTTGTCGGCATTGTGAACATTATGTTGGGAATGTGTGAAAATTATCCCCGTTTTGTGGCTCGTTCCGCCTTGGCGGTTGCTTTTACCATTGCCGTTTGTTTGCTTGCCCGTCGCAGTTTTATTTACATGGAGCTCGGCGGTGACTTTGCTTTGGCAAGGCGCTCCGGTGCCATTATGATAATTCTGCTTTTGGTCAGTGCTTTAGTCGAAGCGTATTATGTTTCCGTCAACCTGGTTTTGGTCGGTCGAGGCCGACTGGTTTACATGGCAGTAATTGCCTTGGTCGGTGCAGCAACGATTTTGCCTATTGTTTTGTTGGAGTATCTCAATTTTGAGATTTATTTGATGCGTTTGGCGGGTATTATTTCATTTGTCGCCTCTCTGCTTTCGTTTTGCATCGGCATTTTCGTCATCGGCTTGGTGACAATTCGGGTTAATGGCATTTCCAATGTTTACCAGCTGTTTGCCATTTGCTTTGACAGCCTTGCGCCGATTTATCTGATACAGATATTCCCCTGCATTATGCTAATGGATATTTCACGGCTCTTCTTTGTAAAGGAAATGAAGCTCAATGCCAAGCTTGCTATGAGCAACGAAGAAGCCGCAGAAGCAAACGAATAAGAAGTTCATAACAATTCGAGTCTGTTGCAAATTGTAAAAATCAACTATCGTAATGGTATTATATATAATATAAGAACGGTGCTTGTGTGAACGGAAGGACAAACTTCCAAACACACAAGCACCGTTTTGCTTTGGTGCGGTAAAAAAGGAAACGGCAGGGTGCTTTCGGCACCCTGCCGCCCTGTTATGCTTTTTGCGGATTAGACTTCGTCGTTGCCGTTTGCAGCAATTTCGAATTCAATGCCGGCGGCTTGCAAACCGCCGCCGCCGATCTGCTGGCTAACGCTCTTACTCGGGTCGTTGGTAGTCGTTTCCGAACCGGTTGCAATGTCAGCGTTCAGGATGAACTCCTCGACTTCAAGAGCAGCTTTTTTATAAGCTTTCATGGAGCATTCTCCTTTCATTAATAGTTTAGATTAACAAAAATCAATATGCAGCAAGTGCCTCAGTGTAAACGCTTGTGTAAGTGGTTTCGAGAGTACCGTCATAATGCTGAACGGTTACGAAGCCCTTTGCATAAACTGTCAAGGCCGAGTGAGAGTTACTGTAAACAGCATAGGTGTACAGAATCGGATAGCTGTCACCGGTAACAACACCCTTGATGATGCCTGCACCGCCGTTCGGGGTAGCGTTCTCTGTTTTGTCGTTATTAGCAGAAGCAAGAACACCGGCTTCAACAATCTTGTCACCTGCGTTAAGTCCGTCTTCGCTGAACAAAACGGTGAAGTATGCCTTGTGGCTGTTGGTGTTATCAACGAAGGTTTCCTTCATGGTCATAACTTCTAACAGCTCTTCTTCGGCAATGACCATCTGCGGCAAGGAGTAGATTGCATACAGCGTTGCGTTTGCATCTGCAGAGAGGCAGTAATTGAGAAGCTCGGAATCGTCCATGCAATTGCCTGCCTGCTTGGCAGCGTCACCGGAGATGTTTTCGGTGGCCCAGCCGATGAACTCAGCACCTTCATACGAAGGAGCCACGGGCGGATAATCATCCTCGTTGAAGAGGTCTTCCTGGTTAAGGGAACCGAGGAAAGCGGTGGAAAGCTCATAGTTGGTCATGAACACGAAGTTGTAGTAAGGCTCTTCCGGGTCAACGGAAGCATTGAAGTAAACGGTGATGATGGTATCGGAGTAAACCTTCAAGTTACCGCCCTTCGGGCTCAATCTTTCGTTGCCGTTGCTGTCGCCGATTGCAATGTAAGCAAAGAGCGGATCTTCGTCGTCAAACTCAACGGGAGCGACGGTGAAATCAGCACCTTCTTCAACATTGAAGGTCTGTGTGGTGGTGTAAGTGGTGCCTTCAACAGCGTACTTACCGTAGCCGACAACATTGACCGTAACAGTCGGACC
>DNXM01000081.1:0-2088 GCA_003505905.1 Oscillospiraceae bacterium | reverse complement strand
CAGTGGTGTAGGTAGCATCCTTTGCGAAGGAGAAGCCCTCAACGAAGTTGCCGTTGGTGTTCAAGCCAAGGTATGCGTCGGGGTTGAGAGCAGCATTGTAAGCCTTTTCAAGGTAACGACCGCAGGTATCGGTGATGCCGTCTGCGCCGTATTCCTTGACAATAGCGGTGTAGCTCGGGTTGGTTGCAAAGAATTTGTCAGCAGCAGCAAACAAATCGTCCATCGTTGCAACATAGCCGTTGAGGTCAGAGGCAAAGTCGGAAAGCTTCTTGCCATCAATCGTGAAGTTGTTTTCCTCAAGGAGCTTCATGACATAGTTGTCGGAATCGTTGATGAGAGCAACAACATTGCGAACGAAATCGCCGACATCCTTGAGGTAATCATACATCTCAAGGTAGTTAGCACCGATGTATTTGCCAAGACCTTCAACATCGTTGATTACATACTTGCCGCCTTCGGTCTTGAGCAGGAGTGCTTCAATATCACCTGCATAAGCAAGGAAGGTGTCAAGCAAACCAATGCCGCCGTTTTCAGCGGTGATGGTGGAACCATAGGTGTTGTTGATGACATCCATCTGGCGTTCAATCTCGGCGTCCTGACGCTGGACGCTTGTACCGGCTACCTTTGCAGCAAGAGCAGTGTTAAGTCTGTCATTGCCCATAAGGGAAGCACCGCAGAGGTCGAAGAGCGGCCCGAGGAGCTTTTTGACATCGGCTTCAGCCTTTGCCTTTTCGGTGGGATCTTCAATAGCGTTGATAAGGGTCTTTGCACCGACATCCTTATCGTTATAGAAGTTCCAGAGGATGGTTGCATAGCCCTGCTCGCCATTGATGTATTTGTCAACAGCGACATCAAGCTCTTCAAAAGCCTTGCCCATGAATGCAGGGAAGTCGGCAACGAAGTTCGTGATGTTGTTCAGGAACTGATGGATGTATGCGTCTGCATCTTCACCGAGGTCAAGAGAAAGAGCATAGTCGAGGTCGGTATCGCACTGGGTGTCAGCGGGGATATTGGCGAAGGTTGCAACATAAGTGCCGTCGTTGCTGAGAACGAAATCCTCTGTAGTGGAGAGGATGGTTGCAGTCTTCGGAACATAGGAGTATTCGAATGCGTTCTGAACCTTTGCCACGGGCTTGTCAGCAGTAGCGGTAACCGTCAAAGTGTCGGTATCTGCATCATAGTCATAAGTGGGAGCAACATAGTTCAGGTCTTTAACGGATGCGGTGATCTCGAAGTACTCATCGAACAATGCGTTCATGTATTTCTCTTCGTTTGCGGTCAGAGTAACACAATCTGCAAGAGCTTCTTTGATGAGATCCATGGATCTGTACTGGGTGGTGCCTGCTGCGAAGTTAACCTTGGCGTCATTGTAGAAATCAGCCTGATAACCGCCGATGATGCACTCTTCAACATTAACGGTGGAACCGTTGAGGTTCTCAACGCCGATGTTACCGAATGCACGGACGTTCTTGAGGTTAACAACTGCGTTTGCGGCGCCGATGCCGATTGCATCACTCATGGGAAGAGTTTCCTGAGTGCCGACAACACGGACCATTGCACCGAGGACAACAACACTGTCGAGGGTAACATTTGCGTTACCGATGAGAAGCGTTGTTCTCGCATCAGCGATTTCGCTGATGAATGAGGGAATCTCGTAGTACTTTGCGCCTCTGCCTTCAAGCGTAACGTTGTAAAGCTCAACATTACCGCTGCCGATGTAAACGGTGCTGAAGTGAGGAGCGCCCTTGATGGTTGCGCCGTTGAAGTCTACCTTAATGTTGCCATTGATGGTAAGAGTCTTCGTCAGCGTGAGGTTTCCGCCGTTCCATGTGTAAACAGCGTCACCGTTGGCAATAGCCTGGTTGATGCCATTCTGCAGGTCGGCTTGGGTGGATGCTGCCTGAGCGGTGAAGCCGGCTGTCATGCAGCCGAAAATCATGCACAGAGCAAGCACTGCGGAAAGGATTTTTTTCACGTTTTTCAACTCCTATTGAAATATTAGCGTAGTACCGCTACTACTACACTTGCCTGTATTATATATATATTAGGAAGAAAAGTCAATGTTTATTTCGTGAATTTTTAAAAAAT
>DNXM01000186.1:6808-6982 GCA_003505905.1 Oscillospiraceae bacterium | reverse complement strand
AGGAAAAGACCGTTACGAATTGGGATGAGTTTGAAGCGGCCTGCGGCGGTGTTTGCGACCAGTATGCAGACCCGGCAGACGGCAAGGTGATTGAAAACAACAAGGCAGGCTATTACGCCGTGTTCATTCGCTACACCTTGAACGGCGAGCGTGTTGCCCAATATCAGGTGATTT
>DNXM01000186.1:0-6774 GCA_003505905.1 Oscillospiraceae bacterium | reverse complement strand
TTTCCGTTGAGGGCAAAGCGGTTGAAGCTCCGTTTGTTACGGCGCAGGAGGATACGGTTGTTTTGACGGATAACGGCTACTCTGTTTTGAAGCTCTCCTTGGGCTACATCGGCACGGAGGAAACGACCGTTACGAATTGGGATGAGTTTGAAGCGGCCTGCGGCGGCAAGTACGGCCAGTATGCAGACCCGAAGAACGGTGATTCGATTGCCAAAAATCAAGTCGGTTATTATGCCGTATATCTCCGTTATTTGGTCAACGGAAACAAGGTCGCCAAATACCAAGTGGTTTACTTGAGCGGCACCCGAAACACCGCTCCCGAAATCACCGCAAACAACAACAAGATTGTTTTGCATGAAAACGATTTCAAGGTTGAAAAGCTCTCAATCGCTTATGTCGGCACTTCCCAAAAGGAAATCACCAATTGGGATGAGTTTGAATCCTACGGCAAGAAGTACGAATCGTTCAACGGCACAGAGGGTTGTGTGCAATATGTCAACCCCGATGACGCAAGCGAATATGCCATGGTGGACGCCGGCTATTACGCCGCATATATTCGCTATTCCGTCAACGGTGAGCGTGTTTCCGTGTATCAGGTTGTGTATTTGACCGGCATTGAGAAGCCCGACCCCGAGGTTTATGTCCGTGACAATTTGATTGTACTGCGTGAGAATAAGTACGATGTCACCAAGATTTCCACCTGCTACATCGGCGAAGAAAAGCTGCCGATTGACGATTGGGATTCTTTTGAAGCCGCAGGCAAGGCTTATTCGGAAATCAACGGAAGCCTCGGCTATGCGCAGTATGCAGAGCCTGATGACGGTTACTTTGCCGCACAGGAAACCTCCGGTTACTATGCCGTTTATATCCGTTTCACAGCAGACGGCAACCGAGTGAGCAAGTATCAGGTTGTTTATATCGAAGCACCCGAAAAGAATGAGCCGGAGGTTTTGATTTCGGGCAATCAAATGGTGCTTTCCGAAAACGGCTTTGATGTGACAAAGGTCAGCTTTGCTTACATCGGTACGCAGAAAAAGACCGTGACCGATTGGGCTGAATTTGAGCTGGCGGCCAGAGGCTATGAGGAGCAAAACGGCTCGCAGGGTTACTTGCAGTACAACGAGCCGGAAAACAATGCGACTTGGTCCTTGGATGAAACCGGTTATTATGCGGTCTACATCCGTTACATGGTTGACGGTGTGAAAACCGCACGCTATCAAGTCGTTGCCGTGCAGTAATGCGGTAAATCGGAATACAAATCGGTTTGGTTGAAGAATGGATATTGTAAAAGTAAAAAAAACAGTTGTAAAAGCAATGTCGAAAATAGTCACACCGGCTTATGCGGTTGGCTACCGGTATAATGCGGAGGATACGGCATTTTCCCTGCACAAGGAGCTTGCGTATTCGGTTATTATGCCGACGGCATCGCTGTGGTATGCAGACCCGTTCCCTTTTATTTGCGAACAGAAGCATTACATTTTTGCGGAGTTGATGAAAAGCAAGCAAAAAAAGGGGACAATCGGAGTGGTTTGTTTAGAGGACGGGGATGAGCTGTTTCGGGAAATTCTGTCCGAGCCGTTTCATCTGTCGTTCCCGAATGTGTTTTCATACGGGGGTCATGTTTACATGATTCCCGAAAGCTCCGAAGTCCGTCAAATTCGGCTGTATAAAGCGGAGCAGTTCCCTTATCGGTGGAAATTAGAACAAGTTTTAGTTGAACGGATTGCGGCGGTTGACACCGCTGTTTGGGCGGAGGACGGAAAGCTCCTACTTGAAACGCACGACTTGGAAACGAAACAAAACCGTTTCTTTGTGTGCGATATGGAAAGCTTATCGACAAAAGAGTTTGCAAGCAAAGAAAACCGTTTTGTCAATCGCAGACCGGGTGGCTCGTTTGCGCAATACCGCAGCGGAGTGTATCACGCCCTGCAAAATTGCGACGGTGCTTACGGCAAATGGCTGCACATGGCGAAGGTGGAGCGTTTCACCGAGGACGGTCTTGCCGAGCAGGAGCTTTGCACCGTTAAGCTTCGGGATATTTCCCGCAAAAAAACGCCGAAGGGACAGGGCGAAAAGGCAATTTTCGACCGGATTCACACCTTTAACCGCACGGATGATTTTGAAGTAATTGATTTCCGTGTTTGGCGTTTGGAATTTTTGAACCGTTGATTATGTTCGGAGGCATCATATGAGATTAACCTTAAAAGATATTGCCATGACCGTGTGGCGCAGCATCGGTTTAATTATCGTTTCGTCCCTTTTGGGCGCCATGCTGTTGGCCGGTGCAACATGGGCTCTTATCAAGCCGACTTATACGGCAACGGCGAAGCTGTATGTTTATAACGAGCATTCGACGGATACTTATATCACCTCGAGTGATTTGGCGGTTTCCAAGTCGTTGGTGGATACCTATTTGATTATCATCAAGTCCGACCCCGTGCTGGATAAGGTGCAAAAGGACCTTGCGGCAAAGTATCCGTCTTTGACTGCAAAACAGATTTTGGCAATGCTTTCGGGCAGCGCCATCAACGAAACGGAAGCGTTTTATATTTCCGCAGAGCACACGAATCGACAGCTGGCAACCGATGTTTTAACGGACATTGTCAAGGTTGCTCCGCAGGAGATTATCCGTGTGGTCAAGGCGGCATCGGTTGAAATCATTGAGGAGCCGAAGCTGCCGACGGAGGATGAAAGCGAGTGGCCGATTGTTGGCAATATTGCCATTGGTTTTGCGCTCGGTTTGGTGCTTTCGGTTGCCTATGTTTTGCTTTCCAATGCGTTGGACACCACGATTTACGGCAGAAAAGAAATTGAAAACGCCTTCACCCTGCCGATTATTGCAACCATTCCGATTCAGGGCGAAGGCAAGCCGAACGGAAAACGCAATTCGTTCGACAATGCCGTGGAACAGCAGGTTATCCTGTCGGAGGATACGCCGTTTTCCGTTAAGGAAGCGTATCACAAGGCACGAAGCAACATCCTCTATTTGCCGAGCGATGAGGAAAACGGCTGTAAGACTCTGGTTATCACAAGTGCGCTGGTGTCCGAGGGCAAGAGCACCTTTTCGGTGAATCTTGCCATCACCTTGGCAAAATCGGGCAATAAGGTTTTGCTTATTGACGGCGACCTGCGCAAGCCGAAGGTATCGCTGTATTTGGATTTGTACGGAAAATACGGCTTGTCCGAGTATCTTGCCAATTTGACCGATGAATTGTGTCCGATGAATTATTCCGAGAACTTGGATGTTATCACATCGGGAAAATGCACCTCGTATGCGGCGGATTTGCTGTCCACAACCAGAGCAAAGGAAAGCATTTCGGCGTTCCGAAAAGATTACGATTACATCATCATTGACTCGCCGCCCATCAACGAGGTTTCCGACGCAATGACCTTGGTGGATGTGGTGAACGGCTATATTATGTGCTCCATTGCAGGCTATTCCGACGCCGAGGAAACCAAACAAGCTGTTTTGTCCTTGGAACAAATCGGCGCAAAAATCTTCGGCTTTGTTGTCATCGGTGTTGACTTCAAGGTGGAGCAGTACGGCCGATATAAGCGGTACGGCAAGTACGGCTACCGCTCTTATCGTTATTCCAAGGAATATGGCTACAAAAAGAAATACGACCGCAGTTACGAATCCTATGACCGTGAAAAGGCGCAGACGAAAAAGCGCAAACACAACAAGAAAAAAATATGATAGTTGAAAACAAAACAAAAACCGAATACAAGCAGGCTGATACACAACGGCGGGATTCTGCCTTTTACCGCTTTATTAAACGGGCGTTTGATATTGCTTTCAGTCTGTGCGCCATTGCTGCTTTGTGGCTGCCGATGTTGGTGATTGCCGTCTTAATCAAAGCGGAGGACGGCGGAACGGTGCTGTATGCCGCAAATCGTGTCGGGCATAACGGCAAGACCTTTCCTATGTGGAAATTCCGCTCCATGAAGTCATCCGCCGATTGCTTGGAGGACAGCTTGACCAAGGAACAGCTCGAGCAGTATTTGTTGGAATTCAAAATAGAAAACGACCCGAGAGTGACAAAAATCGGCAGGTTTCTCCGCAAGACTTCATTGGATGAATTGCCGCAGTTTTTCAATGTCCTGTTCGGTCAAATGAGCGTGGTCGGCGTTCGCCCGATTGTTGAGGATGAACTGAATTATTACGCCGAGAACCGAGCGGAATTCCTCAGCGTCAAGCCGGGCATTACCGGTTATTGGCAGGCATATGCACGCAACACGGTCGGATATCGGGACGGCAAGCGGCAGGAAATGGAATTGCATTATGTGCGTCACCGTTCTTTGCGGTTGGATATTAAAATTCTGTTCGCAACGGTTCGCCGTGTCGTTTCGGGAGATGGAGCAATCTAATGAAAAGGATTTGTCACATTGCGCTCATGCACGGCGGCGGAGGCGTGGATGTTTACATCCGTTCTCTGTTGAAAAATGCGCCGAGCACCGTTGAAAACGAACTGATTTGTTCGCCCGATTTCGGGAACGGAAATTTTCCGCCCGACTGCAAGCTTCATTTGTTGAATATCCCGCGGGATGTTTCCGTTGTTGAGGATATCAAAGCGATTTTTTTCGTGCGAAAAATCATTCGGCAAACCAAGCCCGATGTGGTCTATTGCCATTCGTCCATGGCAGGTGCCGTCGGTCGGGCGGCAGCGCTCGGCTGTAAGACAAAGGTGATTTACAATCCGCATGGGTGGAGCTTTGATATGCGGGATAAGTCCGCAAAGGCTCGTGCGGTCTATCGTGCGGCGGAGCGGCTTTTGGCACACTTCACTGATAAGATTGTCTGCATTTCACATTACGAAAAAAAGGTTGCGGTTGAGCAGCGGGTTTGCAGGGATGATAAATGTTATGTGATTCAAAACGGCATTGATTTGACCCCGTACCAAACCGCTGTGCCGGTTATCGAACGGGAGTATTTTACGGTCGGCTGCGCCGCCAGAATATCTGCCCAAAAGGACCCGCTTTTTTTTGCCGAAGTGATGCGCTTGGTTGCAAAGGAAGAGCCGTCCGCCCGTTTTGTTTGGATTGGGGACGGGGAAATGCGTGCGGAATTTGAGCAGGCATTGAAAGAAAAAGGAATATTTGAACGCACAACCGTTACGGGTTGGCTTGAAAGTCCGGTTGCGGAAATCCAAAAAACGGATGTCTGCGTCCTGTTCTCAAAATGGGAAGGCTTCGGGCTGTGCCTGTTGGATTATTTGGCGGCAGGAAAGCCCGTTGTGGCAAGAAAGGTCGGCGGTGTCGGTGAAATCGTAACGCCGCAGGTCGGTGCGGCATTGGAAAGCGATTCGCCGCAGGCTTTTGCCGCAGAAATTCTTGCCTTGCGGGATGAAAAAAAGCGAAGCGAAATGCTGCCGCTTTGCATCGCACGGGCGAATGAGTTCGACATCAAAACCGTTGCCGAAAAAACACGGGCATTGGTGGATGTGTTATAACATGGGATAAGAGTAAGAGGAAAAGAAAGATGCGTCATCTTGCGGTAGTCAGCTGTTACTTTATCAACAACTACGGAAGCGTGCTGCAGGCGTTTGCGACCGAGCAGTATTTACAAAGCGCAGGGGCAGACTGTCAAACGGTCAGCGTGGAGCGACTTAAACCGTTTTTGTGGAAGAAGAAAAAAGAATATTATTGCAAAAACAAAACGGATTTCAGTCTGCTGGCTTCCAAAATTCCGCAAATTCAGCTTCGTTTGTCGGAAAAAATCAATTACAAGGGCTTAAAAACAAAAAGCGAACAGCGCATTGCCTCGTTTGATGCGTTTCGGGAGCGATTCTGCCTGACCGAGTGTCAACCGGCATCGACGGATGAGCTGAACAAGCTGTCCGAGCAGTTTGACACGGTTGTTTTGGGTGGCGACCAGCTGTGGCGCCCCGACAACCTTTATCCGCAGTTTTATACGCTTGAATGGGTGCGGGACGGTGTGCGAAAGGTGTCGCTTGCCACAAGCTTCGGCGTGCGTGAGCTGGACGGTGCCTCCGCCCGTCATGCCGCTGAATTTTTGCCGACCTTTTCGGCGATTTCCGTTCGGGAAACCAACGGATGCGACCTTGTTAAAAGCGTGTGCGGTGCAGCCGCACAGGTAATTTGCGACCCTGTCTTTTTGCTGTCCGCTTCCCAATGGGCGGCGGTTGCGGATGCTTCGGTTTGCCCGAAGGAGCCGTATGTGTTCTGTTATTTTTTGGGAAAAGACCGTCAAAAGGCGGCGGCGGTTCGCCGTTACTGCGAAAAGAACGGTTTGAAAGCGGTGGCGGTCGGCAACATTGACCGAGTCAGCCGTTTGCCGAGGGGAGCCGTTGCCTGCAACGCTTCGCCCGAGCAGTTTCTTGCGCTGATTCAAAATGCGTCGGCGGTGTTCACCGATTCGTTTCACTGCATGGCGTTTTCGGTTTTGTTCCGCAAACGCTTCGGCGTTTTTCGCCGTGCGGGAAACGGAAAGAAAAGCACGGATTCCCGTTTGCTTTCGTTTTTGGACAACGCAAATTTGCGGGAGCATTTGATTCAGCCCGGCGATGTTGTCGGCGAAGAGATTGAACGGCATTTGGCTTTTTCACAGGATTTGACCGAGCTTGAGGAAAGCATCGCACAGGCAAAGCGGTTTATTGACCGCAATATTTTCGAAAAGGAGAATATCCTTGGATAAGTTTCGGGTTTTACATATCAGCTTAACCAAGAGCATCGGCGGAATTGCATCGTATCAACGAAACCTGCTTGATTACATTGACCGGGAGCGTTTTTGTTTTGATTATGTGACAACTTATC
>DNXM01000051.1:491-2686 GCA_003505905.1 Oscillospiraceae bacterium | reverse complement strand
TCCCCTTGTCAAATTATCAAAATAAAGCGCTTTTTTCTTTTCGTAAAGGCTCACAAGGCGGTCAAAGGGGATGGCAAAGGTGTCCATTCCTTTTGAAAGCACGCCCTCGGCGAACATAGCTTTGATGTCCTCCTGCATCAGCTTTTCCGCCGCCTGCGCATGGCTTTTCACGGCGGATGTTTCGCAGACGATGAGCAGATAGTCTTGAGCATAGTCAAAAACCGTCGATTCCGTGCCGTAAAGCAGAGGAATGTAGCGGTCAAGCGACTCAATGCGGATGCCTTTATTCAATTTATCAATGTCATCTTCCAATTGCGATTTGACTTTTGCGGCATTTTTGCCCTTTACGGCGGCAATTTGCTTTTCAATCAACGCAATGAGCGACTCGGTGCTTTCGAACAATACACTTGTTGCGGGAGTGATGCGAATTTCGCCGATTTGCTCGGTTCGGCGTTGGGTATCGGGGTCAAAATAGGCGATGTTGTCCACTTCATCGCCCCATAACTCAATGCGCACGGGGTAGGGAGAGGACGGCGGAAAAACATCAATCAAGCCGCCTCGCACCGAAAACTGTCCCTTTCCCTCGACTAAATCACAGCGCACATAGCCTGCCGCCGTCAAATCATCGGCTATCATATCCGTAGCAAGCTCACTATCCTGCCCGATGACCATGGTATTGCGGCGCAGAATCTGCGGCGGAACGGTCAATTGCAAAGCCGCCTCTGCACTGCAAATGACAACATCCGGTTCACTCTCCAGCATAGCGGAAAGCACACCGAGGCGCTGCTGCTCATAGTCACGGGAATGTGCCTGCGTCGGGCGAAAGCTCAAGTCCGCCGCCGGGAACACCTCGGCTTTGTTGCCCATGGCGCAAAGGTCATCCCGTAAACGGGTGGCGTTTTCTTCATCCGGTACAATGACCAACGCCTTTTTCTGCTTGTCATCGCACAAAGAATGGATGAAATGAGCCTTATGAATATGCGAAAGCCCGAGAACTCCCATGGGCAGACGATTGTGGTCAACTGCCGTTGAAAGCTCTCGGTATTCGTAAAGGTTTTCAATTGTTTTGCTGTAACAGGACATATTTTTTCCTCAATGGCTGTACTTGCTCATGGCATCGTCAATTTTTCCGTCCACCATCAGCTCCAATGCGTCGCAGGCTTTTGCCATCGCCTGCTTCATTTGCTCGGCATCTTCCTTGTTGAAGTGCGAAAGCACATAATCGGCCAAGTCGTAATCGGCGTTCGGTTTTGCGCCGATGCCGAGCTTGATGCGGGGGAACGCATCGCTGTTGAGCATCAGCAGAATGCTTTTAATGCCGTTGTGACCGCCGGCACTGCCCTTCGGTCGCACACGCAACCGCCCGGGCGCCTGCTCCAAATCGTCACAAACCACAATCAAACGCTCCGGCGGCAGCTTGTACCAAGCCAACGCCGCGCCTGCGGCACGGCCGCTTTCGTTCATATAGGTTTGGGGCTTCATCACNNTGCTTTTAATGCCGTTGTGACCGCCTGCGGAACCCTTGCGGCGAATGCGAAGTCCACCGCAGGGCAGGGAAATATCGTCGAAAATCACAATAACATTTTCGGGCGGAATTTTGTAAAAGCCGCAGCATTCCTCCACGGCTTCGCCGCTCAAATTCATATAGGTTTGCGGCTTCATCAAAATACAGCGGTGACCGTTCAGGGTCGCATCGCCGATGACGGATTTGAATTTGATTTTGTTGATTTTGACATTCAAACGGTCGGCGAGCAAATCCATGCACAGAAAACCGGCATTGTGTCGGGTGGTTTCATACTGCCTGCCGGGGTTTCCCAAGCCGACAATCAAAAATTCGGGCGCACCGAAGGATTTAGTTCTATTGTTTCTAATAAAAGACATAGAGTTTTCCTATTCTGTCATTCGAGTTTTTCCAAAAATTCTTTCGCTTCAAAATCGCTGTGCAGCACCTGCATAAACTCCCTCGGGAAGCGCTGCATATAGCTGTATNNNNCTGTATACACGGTTGCGCTCGGTCGAGTTGAACAAACGAATGGCACGAAACTGTTCGGCACGCAGGTATTCCGGGCAGCCTTCGGGTAAATCGGGGCGAGAGGTGTACTTGTATTCTTTATTGCGCTTGAGTAAATGACGGTAGCAAAGGAGATTCGGCACATCCAAATAGATGACCGCATCCGCTTGCAAAAAGCGTTCCC
>DNXM01000051.1:0-466 GCA_003505905.1 Oscillospiraceae bacterium | reverse complement strand
GATAGTACCCGTCAATAATCCATTCGTCCCCTTGCAAAAGCGCACGGTGCTTTTGCAGCCAATCTTCTCGGGGTGTTTCACGCCAACCTTTTCGGAAGAACTCTTTGTCCAAGTGAATAATCGGCAGTCCGAGTTTTTCGCCGAGCCGACGGGCAAAACAGGTTTTTCCTGCGCCGTCATTGCCGACAATCAGGATTTTTTTGCAATCTTTCAGTTCCATAAAGTACCTCTGTTGTTAGGATTTGCCGTAAGATAACCGATTAAACATTGAAACGGAATAGGACAATATCGCCGTCCTGCATCACATATTCTTTTCCTTCACTTCTCACAAGACCCTTTTCTTTTGCCGCCGTCATGCTTCCGCAGTTCATCAAATCGTCAAAGCTGACCACTTCGGCACGAATGAAGCCACGCTCAAAGTCGGTGTGAATTTTTCCCGCCGCCTGCGGAGCTTTTGTTCCTTTTT
>DNXM01000097.1 GCA_003505905.1 Oscillospiraceae bacterium | reverse complement strand
CAATCCGTCGGCTGAACCGGCTGACGGGTGTGTCAAAAGGATATAATTGAAAGAATATTGCGGGAAGGGGTGAGTTTCGGCTCACCTCTTTTTCGTTTACCGCTTCCTGTAACAAATCAGCTCGGGGTTTGACCCGTTTTCGCCGTATCGGCAAACCAGCAAAAAGTCTTTGTCCGCCACAACGCCGAAGCAACGCTGTTCGTTCTTTTCTTCACTTTCCACCTGCGCGCCCAAATATATGTTTTTGTCGTCCAAAAACGAACACTCTGTTCCGTTTGGCAGGGGATAGGTCAAGTTTACAAAAAAGCCGCAAAGTGAAACTAAGCTTGTGATTTTCGGCATATTCTCAATGTTCAGGTCATTCAGTTCGTCGATGATTTGTTTTTTGAATGCTTCAAAGCTTTCTTTTCCGCCTTTCAAAATTTGTTCGGCGGCAACGCAGGCGCCCCCGAACGGCTTCCCGTTTGTGGCGGTACAGCCTTTGCATTGAGCTTTGAAATTGCATTCACAGCATTCGACTCCGCAGATGGATTCCATTGTGTGCTCTCCTTTACTTTAATATTTTCAAATATTCCTTTTGCTCGGGCGTGAGGCGATAGCTCTCGCACGCTTTTTGAATGGCTTTTTGATGAACCCACTTGGGCAGTCGGCGTTGCTCAAGAACAGGCAAAGTGCTGTCCCACTGTTTGGCAAGTGCGGTGGCATAAAACCACGCAATCATCAGGCGCACATAGTATTCGTCGCTTGTAATGCTCAAGGGTGCTTCAATGAATTCTGTTTGGAAAAAATCGTCCAAGCCGTGATTCATCAGCGCTTCCAAGCCGAAACGGCAGGTGTATACCTCATCGGATTTCATCCAACGCCTGATGTGCGGCAAAAGCTCTTCCTTGTGCTTGGCAAAAACCGCCGGGCGTAGAGTGTCGCAGACAGCCCAATTGTCTACAAACGGCAAAAAAGCGTCAATGGCATTGATACATTGGCGGAAATCCTTGGCTTTCGTGAGCAACAGTGCATGAAGTAGATTTTCTTCGTAATAGCGGTGCGGGAGCGTGTCCAAAAAGTGTTGGCATTCCGCTTCTTTGCCGTATTCTTTTGCGATTTGCCGCAGCTTCGGCACACGCACGCCGAGAATGGCGGCTTCTTCCACCGTCGGTACGAGTTTTTTTATGAAGCTGCGGTAGTCTTCTTCTGCCGACTCTTGCAGTCTTTTTTGCAGTTGCGTCATTCTATCACTTCCCGAGGTTCATTATAGCACAAAAACAACCGACCGAGCAAGAAAATCTCGGTCGGCATCGTTTTTTTAGTCGTCTTTCATTCCGCTGACAATTCGATAGTATTCGTTGGAGGTGATTTTGTAAACGACAGCATAGAACAGAAAGAAGGCGACAACGGTGACGGCCGTGGTAATCAGCAAAATACCAAGGTGCGTCAAATTGAACAAAAGCAGAATCTTGCGAATGGCAGGGAATGCGGCGGCCAAGTGGAGCGCCGCCATGAGCACGGGTGCGAAGAAAACGGTCATCATTTGGGAGTTTATGCTCTTTTTGATTTCACGCTTGGTCATGCCGATTTTTTGCATGATTTCAAAGCGCCCGGCATCTTCGTAGCCCTCGGAAATTTGCTTGTAGTAGATAATCATAACCGTTGCAAACAGGAAAACGAGCGACAGCATGATGCCGAGGAAGAAGACACCGCCGAAGGTGCCGTAAAAATCCTCCCGTTCCGCCGCCAAAGAAGAAGTGTGAATGGAAATTTTGTCGTCTTTTTCCGAATAGGCGGATTCAAAAGCTTTTTTCATCTGTTTGGCGGTTTCAATTTGAATTTCCTCTGCGGTATCGGTGTTAAAGCCGGTTTCATACTTGTATTCCAACAGCGGTGCTTCGCCGTCATAGGTCAGGGACTGAATCGGTTTGATGTCGCTGAAATCCTTCACGACACAGAAACAGCAGTCCACAACCGAAACCGCCGTATCACCGGGCACGAAAAACGGCTCGATTTTCCCTTTTACGGTCAAGGTGGTTAAGTCGGAAAAGTTGAGGGCAGAAAGGTCCTTGGCACGGTTGCGGAAGAAATAGACATAGCTTTCGCCGTGCTCCAAGGTCAGATGATTCCCTGTGAGGCGGTTATAGTCCTCCAATTCAAAAAAGCAGAAGGTGCACAAATCCTTGAACGAAACGGCATTGTTTACGGCAGAGGAATCCAATTCGATATAATTCGACTTCATCATGCCTGAAACAGAGGCGTAACCGATGTGGACTTGCTTGGTGACATGGATACGATTGTTTTCGGCGGTTTGTTCCACAATTCGGTCAATATTCGCCTTGCTTTGTTGAAAATCCTCGGGTGACGGAAAGACTGCGATGCTTTCAATGTCATAGGGGTAACGGGAATGCAGAGCGTCTTCACTGCCGAAATAAAGCGAAGCGGAGGATGCCATCATCACCAGCACCATCGTTGCCAAAATGCAAATGGAAGCCAAGCCGGCACCGCCCCGTTTCATGCGGAACATCATCTGCGATACGGATACGAAGTGCTTGGTTTGATAGTAGTATTTTTTGTTCTTTTTCAACAGGTGGCACAGGGTGACCGAGCCGGAAATGAACAGCATATATGTAGCGAGAATGACCAGAATAACGGCAATCAAGAACAGCATCAAAGCGTCAATCGGGCTTTTGGCGGTGATGGCAAGTACATAGGCAACACCCAACACCACCAAACCCAATACACCGAGCAGCCAATTTGCCTTGGGCGTTTTTTCGCCTGCTTTTTCGCTGTGAAGCAGCTCGGCAGGACTTGTCAGCTTGATTTGCCGCAGGGAGTTGAGCAGCAGCAAAACATAAATGACGGCAAAAAAGCCGAGGGAAAGGCGAATCGGCTCAAAGCTGAACGAAAACGAGTAATCGACCGTTCCGTGCATGATGCGGATAATACTCAACTCTGCCGCTTTGGACAAAACCGTTCCGAGGAACACTCCGCCGACAACGGAGAGCAAATAGAGATAGATGTTTTCGATAAAAATGATTTTGGCGATGTTCTTTTTGCTCATGCCGATAATGTTATACAGACCGAATTCTTTTTTGCGGCGGCGCATGAGAAAGGCGTTGGCATAAAACAAAAACAAAGCGGAAAACAGGGCAATGACATAGGCACCGATGCCGAGTGTTTGGATGATGTTGGAGCCGCCCTTTAAGGCGTTGACCGCTTGTGAGCCGGAGAGAAAAGAAATGATGAAAAACATGGTGACCATGCCGATGCCGGTGAGGATATAGGGGACATACAGCTTGCGGTTTTTACGAATTCCGTCCACGGCAAGCTTTGCATATAAACCGATTTTCATTTGCGCTCACCGTCCTGTGCAAGCAGAGTGAGCGTGTCGGAAATGGTTTGATAGAACTGTTCATTGGTGCTTTCACCACGGTAAATTTGGTGGAACACCACACCGTCTTTAATGAACAGCACCCGG
>DNXM01000199.1:7037-7463 GCA_003505905.1 Oscillospiraceae bacterium | reverse complement strand
GCTTCCGGTTGTGCTTCGTCTTCAACGGAAGTATCGGTGCTTGGCGCATCAACATTGGGTGTGCCTTCACATAAAGAATTCGTTTCGATGATATCTTCACACGGCAACTCTTCAAATACAATAACTTCATAAATATGATTGGTTTCGTCGGAATAGCCGCCGATAAGAGCACTCACGAATTTGTTCTTGCGCAGAAGAACCAGGAGCGCAAACAGGATGACAATCGTAGCGGCTGAAATCGCTACGCCGACAATTAAACCACGTGGAACATATTTCATTTCCACCGTATGCTCGCCCTTGGTCAAGTTGAAGCCGAGTAAACCGTTGCCGATTTTGCATTCACGGAGCGTTTCGACACTGACTCGTTTTCCGTCCACGGTAACCTGCCACCCTTCATCATAGGGAATGGATGTGTAGAACAAACAG
>DNXM01000199.1:0-7032 GCA_003505905.1 Oscillospiraceae bacterium | reverse complement strand
AACAGTCTTCGCTTGCATGGACGGTACCTTGGATGTCGGTATCCGTGAATGTCGTGACATTCAGCTCGCCGTTTTTCAGTATTTTGTAGCCTTTTTCAAACTTTTCCATATCCATGGAACAGAGCAGGAGCTTGATTTCGCCGGAGGTCGGAGCGTCGCTTTCAAACGGCATCTGAACCGTTAAGGTTGTACCAGCCTCAATGTGACCAATTCCGACCATATGCTCGCTGTCGAAATCATGCGAATAAGCAACATCATCATATTCAATCGTAACATTCTCAAAATCGCCGAAATCCAAATACAGGTAGTAATCCTTGCTTTCGTCAATGTTATAAACCGCAGTCAATGAGGAATCCTCCGGATTGACGCAGGTGTAGTTGATTTCACCGGTATCATAGCCCATCGGAATTTCATCGACACCGTCATAGAGGAAATCGTCAATTTGAACTTGCGTGAACAAAGTATCAATCCCGGTTGCTTTTTCAAAATAATCGTTTTGAACGGCGAATGGGTCGGGATAATCGTAATTCCAATCCAAAACATCGGAATTGACGCAATAGCCGATGTTTAAACAGTAATTGTTTTGGTAGGCGACAAATTTTTTCTCGGCGCTTTCGCCGACATAGGTGTAAAGCTTTTCACTCTGCTTGGGCGTTGAAGTGGTGTTATCCACAATATATTTGAGGGATGTCATCATGTTGAACACCGGTGTTTGATAGCCGTTGTTGGTATAGCTGTTGATAAAATTGCCGTCCACACCAAGGTAATGAATAAGATTGGAGGTTGATTCATAAGCCATGGAAGAGAACACGGAAATGCCGTTGTAGTTGTACCACGAGGGATCCATTCGGGCACGCAAATCGGTTAATTCCATGCGGTAGTGGCTGTTTGTTTCACGCTTATCCAAGGCGGATTTGATGCTTTGAAAATCCTGATAATCGCTTGTATAGTAGGTCTTTGCCTGCTGCATTTGATAATGGGAGGTGTTGCCGATGGCAATCTCCGACACAACGCCGCAAAGCAGGAGCAGAGCCATTGCGCTTCTTTGATATTTTCCGCTGCGCATCAGCACAAGCACAAAGGTATAAAATGCAACAAAAGCGAGGGTGATGATAACCGTATCCTCTGTGACATTTTTTGATTGAACTTTTTGAATGACGGCAACAAATGACATGGTGATAATGCCGACCGTCAAAAGCATTCTCGGGCTGTAATCCTTAATGTGAATCAAAGCCTTATAAGCCATGACCAAGAGAATAAAGCAATAAACAAACGAAAAACGGTAGGGCAAATCATTCGGGAAATGGAAGCCGTGCCATGCATAGTTGAGAATGTTCGTGTTAAAGCTGATAAAAAGGGTTGCCAAAGCGCCGACATAGCCTGCTTTTTCCCAAAGAGTGTAGTGCTTGGAATACAGATAAAGCGGTGCGAGCATAACGGTGATGGCACCGCAGAAAATGTTCGGGAGCACATCGTCACCGCTGCTGCGGATGGTCGGTTCTAATGATGTGAAGTGATTGGCAATAAAATCAAGAATATTGAAATAGGTTTTCACCTCGCTCGGAAAACTGCCCGAGGTGGCGGAACAGCCTTTTAAGATGAAATAGGTTGGTATGAGCAGGAAAGCAGACAGTGCGCCTGCACCCAAGGATGCCAATGCGAAGCGGAAGACTGTAACCAGAAAGCGGGAATTGCGCAATCCTCGATTGGCTTTTCTCATTCTTCTGCCTTTAAGCTCGTTTCCGTCCGCATCCAAAAAAATCTTTTTGGTGAATTTTGTGGTGAGCGTGTAGCGTGTGATATAGCACATGGCAAAATACAACACGGAAAAAACACAAATGATGTAAGCCATGTAATAGTTGCTGACCATGACAAAGGCGAGCGAAAACAGATAGGTGCGCCACTTACCGTTGTAAACAAGGCACTCCAAGCCATACATCACAAGCGGAAAAACAGCAAATGCATCAATCCACATGATATTCCAGTAATAAGCAATGAAAAATCCGCAGAACGAATACAGGACGCCGAATGCCGAAATTGTGAAATCGTCCTTTTTGAGCGTTTTTCTTAAATAATACGAGAAAAATGCGCTGGCAAAGGATGCCTTGAATAAAATCATCAGCGAAATGGCTTCCGGCATATTCTCGTGCCCCAACAGCAACATGAACAGCGCAGTTGGGCTGGCGAGGTAGTTGCTGAAGTTGCCGAGGAACGAGGAACCGAGACCCGAGTTCCAAGAATAAAGCAGGCTTTTTCCTTGGGTAATGCGGTCATACAGCTCCGCAAAAAGCGGACCGTATTGATGATACAAGTCCATGCGCAAAACGGTCATATCGCCAAACGGTATCACATTGAAGCAATAGTAGACAATGACCATGATGAATGCAGAGGCCGCAAACGCCAAAAGAGAATATTTATTGCGATTGGCGGCAGCAACAAGGCGGTTATTCTTTTTCAACATCAATTCATTCCCTCCAAGAATAAAACTAAATAAATAATAACATATATTGAGTCAAATTTCAATCATTTTTAGCTTTTTGTCATAGTGGCGGACAAGATTGCATATGGATAGAACAGCGCTAAAGAAAGGACAAAAAAGCGTATGGATGAGAAAAGTGCCTTTGACCAAGCGGTGGAATGCACGGGAAACAGATTACAGACCTTCTTACTTGCGTTACCGCAAGATGTAAAAAGCCGTGCACAGGAAATCCGTTTGCGATGTAATCGACCGCTTTTGGTTCGTCTGCCGAACTCGGATATCACATTCAACGGCAGCGGACGCATGAGCTATTTGCCGAGTGCGTCACCGCTTCTTGTGAGAGCTGAGGATGTGGAGGAATGCTTTCATAGGGTGTGCGGTTTTTCGGTACATACGCACAGCCGTGACATTTGCAACGGATTTGTGACGGTTGAAGGCGGTCATCGAGTCGGTGCGGTCGGCACGGCGGCTTGTGCGGACGGGAAAATTACGGCAATCAGGGAAATTTCGTCGTTGAATATTCGCATTGCCCGTGAACATCGAGGCTGTGCAGATAAGTTGTTTGAACATATTCGCAACAGTGGCTTTCGCAGCTTTTTGCTTGCCGGTCCGCCTTGTACGGGCAAAACAACCGTATTGCGGGACTTAACACGGCTGCTCGGCGGAGTGAGCGGAAAAAGCACCGCCTTGTTGGATGAAAGAGGTGAGATAGCCGGGTGTGTAAACGGCTGTCCGCAAAAGGATATCGGCAGATGCTGTGATGTTTTGACCGGGTATCCGAAAAGTCAAGCGGTTACCATTGCTTTGCGCAGTCTGTCACCCGATTTTGTGGTAACGGATGAGGTAAGCCGCATGAGCGAAGTGGAAGCAATGGAGAACGGTTTTCACAGCGGCGTATCATTCTTTTTGAGCGTTCACGCACATTCGGAGGAGGACTTGATGCGAAAGCAAACCGTAAGACGCTTGCTCGAAAGCGGAATGTTCGGCGAGGTGGCGTTTCTGTCTGACCGAAACCACCCCGGCGTGATTCAATATTACCGATTGGCAGGTGAGTTGCTTGATACGGGTTATCGGAGCGATGATGCTCTCACTTTCGGTCGGGCTGATTGGTGTGCAGACGGTTTTTCGGCAAAAGCATCGGATTCGACAGCTTACGCAGTGCGCTGACTTCATTCAAACCGTTTCAACCGAAATCGGATATGGTTGTTTTCCACTGACGGATATTTTGCACCGTGCGGCGGAAAATGAGGCGTTTTCCGCTTTGCCGTTTTTGAAAAGCGTCGAACGGGAAATAACAACGGGTTTTTCACTTGCATGGAAAACAAGCATTGAGAATGCGACTTCTCTGGCATTGCGAAAAGAAGAAAAGGCAATTTTAATCCAATTCGGAAAGCATCTCGGCACAACGGACACCGACACGCAGTTGGTTATTTGTGAACGATATCGGGTACAGTTTGCACAGCGGTCAAAAGATGCATCCATGCGTTTCTCCGATGGAAAGCGGTTGTATTACGGTTGCTTTGCGATTGCATCTCTGTTGCTCTTTACGCTGATTCTTTGAAATACGGAGAAAAATATGGATGTTTCTTTGATTCTAAAAATCGGAATTATCGGCATTTCCGTGGCGGTTTTGCATCAAATTCTTTCTCGCTCAGGTCGTGATGAATATGCGATGCTTAGCGCCTTGGCAGGTGTGCTGGTTATTCTGATGATGTTATTGCCCGAAGTGGTGGATTTACTTTCAATTTTGAAAAGGATAATGGATTTTTAAGTATGGAAATCGTAAAAATTGTGTCGGTTGCGGTTTTGTCCTGTGTTTTGGTGAAGCTGGTCGGCTCATACCGTTCGGACATGGCACTTTTGATTCAGCTCGGTACGGTGGTCCTTTTGCTTGCGTGCATTTCTTCCTCGGTTTTGGAGCTGATGTCGCAAACACGAAAGCTTTCCGCGTGGATGAATTTCGACAGCGGTTATCTGTCTTTGCTGTTGAAAGCGCTGATTGTATCCTTGAGCTGCGGCGTTGCAGGTGAGATTTGCTCGGATTCGGGCAACGGCGCCATTCGCTTTTGCGTGGAGCTTGCCGGTCGGGTGTCACTGCTGTTGATGACGCTGCCTCTTCTCACCGTTTTGGCGCAATTCGCTTTGAAGCTTGTCGGTGCAAAAGAATGAAGCGGCTTTGGCTTTGCTTTACGGTTTTGCTGGTGTTTGCTTTCGGCTTTTCGGCACTTGCCGCCGAAAAATCAACCGATTACGAAGAACAAATGGAATCAAGCGGTGCCGTACACCTAATGGATGCTTTGTCGGAAGAAAGCAAGGAGTTATTAGAAACGCTCGGCATAGATTCGGTGGATTTTGATTCCCTGTTTCATGTTTCACCCAAGCAGGTTTTATCGCTTTTTTTCGAGGTTATTCGCAACGAATATCATTCGCCGTTCAAAACGGCTTTATCGGCGGCATCGGTTTTGCTGATGCTTGCCGTTGCACAATCGTTTTTGGACGGAGAAACGCCTTTGTCAAAATCGGTGATGCACATCGGTTGTGTGGTGCTTGCCTTGGTAGTCGTTGTGCCGATGGCTGAATGCTTGGTTCGTTTGGTTTCCGCAGTGACGGCGCAAAGCAATTTGATGCTGGCGCTGATTCCCGTTCTTGCTGTTGTGATTACCGTCAGCGGAAATCCGACTCTTGCTTTGAGCTACAATACGCTTACCTTTGCTATGGCGCAGGGCACGGTGCAGTTGGTGCAAGGCACGGTACAGCCGTTAATTCAAATGATGCTTTCACTTGGGATTGTTTCATCGTTTTCCGATTCGCTCGGCTTGGAGAAAGCGATTGCATTCATCAAAAAAAGCGGCATTTTTCTGATGAGTCTTGTGTCGACTGTTTTTGTGACTATGCTGGTGCTCAAGGGCACCCTTGCATCGTCCGCCGATACGGTAGCAGTCAGGGGAATTCGATTTATTATCGGTCGTGCCATCCCTGTGGTGGGTTCGGCGGTGAGTGACGCATATTTGTCGTTAATCGGCAGTATGAATTTGGTCAAAAACACGGCGGCAGTCTTTGCGATTGTCTGTATTTTGCTGATTGCTTTACCTGTTCTTACCGAAGGATTACTGTGGTCGGTGACTGTGAATTTGCTTGCATCCTTTTCAGAGCTGTTCGGTTTGTCAAAGCCTGCCGAATTGCTGCGGAATCTTTCCGGCGGTTTGACTTTGCTGAATGTGACACTTTTGTTGGCAAGTGTTGTGGCGGTGCTTTCCGTGGGATTGATTTTAGTTATCAAGAGTTCGGCAGGTGGTTGAAATGCAGGGAATACGAAGCTGGGTATCCTCTTTGATTGCGGCGGCAATTCTGACGGGAGTCGTTGCGTTTTTAACCCCGAAAGGAAATTTTGAAAAGCCAATGAAGGTTCTGCTTTCGCTGGTTATGCTGGTGTCCTTTCTTTCGGCACCGGTCGGTTTAGTGGCAAATTCACAAGAACTTGAAGACGGCTTGATGGCTTTGCTCGATGAATATGATGCACAGGAAGCGACCGAAGAAACGGTCAAAAAAACACTCGCATCGGAAATCGTATCATCCATTCTCGCTTATGCACAGTCTGTCGGTATAAGTGTGCAATCGGTTCGTCCGAGTATTTCAATTGATGAAGATAATAATATTGCAATTAAGCGCATAGAAATAGTCTTGTACGGCGCAGCGGAAAATCGAGAAAAAATCGATGACTATGTGTACCGCAGTTTTTCGGTACATCCGACTGTCAAGGAGGTAAAAGATGCCGAAACAGTTGAAAGCGAGGACGGCTGAATGGCTTCAGCAGTTGAAAAAGGATAAAAAGAAGCGGTCGATTGCTTTGTTGGCAGTGCTTGGCGTATTCCTACTCGGTGTATCTGCTTTGTTTCCGAGCGTGAAATCCGAGCAGGAGGAAGGACAAAAAACGGAATCTGCCGAATTTGACGAGGCGTCATATACCGAGCGGCTGGAAGAAAAGATAGCTGCCATGGTTTCCTCTGTCAGTGGCGCGGGTCGGTCGCAGGTGTTTGTGATGCTTGATTGTGATTATGAAACCGTCTATGCAAAAAACGGCAGTTTGTCGTTGGAACAGGATACGAGCGATGAAAAAAGCGAGTACATCATTTTGGATGAAGAAAATCGGGAGGACGGTTTGGTTTTGCGCACCGTAACACCCCGTGTGCGTGGGGTCGCCGTCACTTGCGAAGGCGGCGGCAACCAAGAGATTGCCGATGCGGTGAGTGAAATGCTTGCCGCCGTGTTGGATGTGGGCATGAATCATATCAGTGTAACGAAAATTCAATGAGAAAAAGGAGTATTTTCATGAGCATGATTATCAAGAAAAGACAGATTATCTTATCGGCATTGGTGTTGGCACTCGGCTCGGCTGTGTTTATCAATTGGTATTTCACCAAGCCGGATGCGTCGACCGTCGGCGGGAAAACGCAGGAAACCACGCAAATCGGTTATTCTACCATCGGGGATGCACAGTATGTCAGTGCGACGGCGGCATCGGAGGAATCCGCCGAGGTATTGAGCAGCTCGAG
>DNXM01000230.1:877-7914 GCA_003505905.1 Oscillospiraceae bacterium | reverse complement strand
CTGTGCGGTCAACCACCGTCACAACGGGAATCCTTGCTTCCTGCGCACCGAGTGCAACCTCACGCACGATATCCTCGGGATTTTCGGTGCGTGGATTATCGGAGGTTATGACGACAAAATCCGACATATCCGATGCGATTTTACCCATTTTCGGGCGCTTTGTTCGGTCACGGTCACCGCCGCAGCCAAACACGGTAATAATGCGGGCCTTTGCGATTTTGCGCAACGCCGCCAAAATATTCTCCAATCCGTCCGGAGAATGTGCATAGTCGATGATAACGGTATAATCCGTCTGCGTGGGCACAACCTCAATGCGTCCGGGCACACCTTTTGCCTGCGAAAGTGCCGCCGCCACTTCTTTGAGCGGCATCCCCAGCAGCACGGCGCATACCGCCGCACCCATGGAGTTATAAACCGTGAATCCGCCCGGAATCTGCATCCGAATGCGCTCAATCTGTCCGATTCCGACCAAAAAATAATCCACGCCGTCAGTCTTATAAACAATATTCTTTGCCGAATAGTCGGCAAAATCATTCATTGCCGAAAAAGTAACCGCCTTGCAGGATGTGCCCTCCAACATTTTGGTGTAGGCTTCATCGTCCGAATTGACCACGGCGATGTCGCACATTTCAAAAAGCTTGTGCTTGGCGGCAATATAATTTTCAAAATTACCGTGATAATCCAAGTGGTCCTGTGTCAAATTGGTAAAAATCGCCGCCTCGTAATGCAGCCCGCAAACACGCTCCTGTGCAAGCGCTTGGGAAGAAACCTCCATCACACAGAATTCGCATTGAGCCTCCGCCATTTTGGCGAAAAGCGACTGCAATTCAAACGGGTCGGGGGTTGTCAGGTTGGCGGGAAACTCTTCCTCGCCGACCATGTTTTTCACCGTACCGATTAAGCCCGTCTTGTGTCCGTTTGCTTCAAAAATTTCCTTGAGCAAAAAGCAAGTGGTTGTCTTGCCGTTTGTGCCGGTCACGCCGACTAAACGAAGCTTTTCGGCAGGGTTCCCGAAAAAAGCGGCGCAGAGCACCGACAGAGCGGCTCTTGAATTTTCGACGATGAGCTGATTTTTACATCCGACATCGTGCTCGCACACGATAAGCACGGCACCGTCCTCCTGCGCCTTCGGTGCGGCGGAGTGACCGTCAAATCTTGCGCCTGTAATGCAGACAAACACGCTGCCTGCCTGAACCTTTCTGGAATCGTCCGTAACAAAGCCGACTTCGGCATCGGCAATTCCGTTCACCGAAAGGCCCGCATTCGATAACAATTCACTGATTTTCATGTTGTTCCCTTTCTCATTTATCCGTAAATTGAATCCGATACGCCCGAGTATGCTTTAAAAGAAACTTTAATTGTGGCACCGTACTTCACGACCGTGCCCTTTTCAACATCCTGCGCAAACGACAAAATATCGGAGCCTGTAAAAGCATTGCCCGCTATCTTCAGGTTTAATCCCGAATCGTTGGCAAGCTTTTGAACGGCACTCAACCGCATTCCCGTAAAGTCCGGCACGGTGACCGTTTCTTCCTCACGGTTATCGGTATACAAAATTACAATGCCCTTTTGCGGCATCAGCTGACCGCATGACGGAACCTGCTGAGCCACATTATCACCGTTGCCGATGACTTTCACGGAAAAGCCCTGTTTTTGGGCAACCGTTTTTGCCGTTGAAACCGTACAATTTGTCAACGACGGAGCGGCAACCTCAATCAAGCTCGACTCTTTGTCGGTATATTCCGGCTCAACGCCCATGTAGTTCATAACCTCTTCGACAAGTGCCGCCGCAACCGGAGCGGCAAGCTGACCGCCGTTGATTTGACCGACGGGTTCATCCACCGCAATCAAAATGGCAACCTCGGGGTCATCGCCCGGTGCAACGCAAGAGAAGGAGGCAACATACTGACCGTTGCCTGCGCCGATTTTTTGGGATGTTCCCGTCTTGCCTGCAACATGGTACCCTGCCACATTGGCGTTGCGTCCCGTACCGTCGCTGACAACCGCTTCCATCATATCGAGCACCCGGCGAGCTGTTTGCTCCGAAATAACCTGTCTTCTGACGGTAGGCTGTGTTTCCTCAATCACATTACCGTCGCCGTCAAGCTTTTTGGCTACAATGTAGGGCTTCATCAATTTTCCGCCGTTTGCAATGGCGGCAATTGCGGTAATCATCTGAATCGGACTAACCTGGAAGGTCTGACCGAACGAGCTGCTGGAAAGCTCCGACAGCCCCATTGAGCTGCTATCATGGTATGTTACACCTGCTTTGGGTACCGCTTCACCCGATAAGTCGATTCCGGTCGGCTCTGTGAAACCAAACCCTTCAAAATAACGGAGAAAGCGCTCGACGCCGAGCTTTTGACCAATGTCAATAAAGAACGGATTGCAGGAGTTCATCAAGCCCTGCTGAAGCGTTTGCAGGCCGTGACCGCTATGCTTGTGGCATTTAATGTAATTCCGAGCAACCAAAATACCGCCGCTGCAGGAATAGGTTGACTTTTCATTGACAACATTCTCCTCCAAAGCCGCCGCCAGCGTAATCACCTTAAAGACCGAACCCGGCTCATACGTATCGCAGATGGCACGATTACGCCATTGCGCCTGACGAGCCGCACTCACCGCCGAATCACGCTCCTTGGGGTCGACGATGCCATTTGTTTTTGCCAACACATTTTCATCGGCAATAACGAAAGGCTCATTCAAATCGTAATTGGGCTGGTTGGACATTGCCAAAATCGCACCGGTTTTTACATCCATCACCAAGCCGTAGGCAGCGTTGGCTTTACTGCTCTCATAAACCTTGGAAAGCTCTTTTTCCAAAAGGCTCTGAATGGTTTCGTCAATGGTCAAAACAAGGCTTGTGCCTTCCTGTGCCTCATAGGATGCGGTATATTCAATCGGCATACTGCCCATTGCGCCGTTTTTGGCGGAAATGACTCGACCCGGGATACCCGTCAACTCCTTGTCGTATTCATACTCTAACCCTTCAACGCCGATATCATCCGTGCCGGTAAATCCGATAACGGTTGAGGCAAGCGATTTGTACGGATAATAACGCTTGGTGTCCGGCTCAATACCGATGCAATCATACATCTTGTTTTCAATGATAAACTCGCTGACCTTCTGCTTTTCCGCCAACGGGATTTGCTCCTTGATTTTTTGATATCCCGTTTTGACTTTTTCCGCTTTTTTCAGGATTTCGGCTTGATCCACGCCGAGAATTTCCGAAAGGCCCTCAACAATCGTCTTACGGCGTTTCTCCAACGCTGCCGCCGCTTCATCGGCAGGAAGCTTTTTTATTTCTTCGCTGTTGATGCTCGACGGGTCAATATAAGCCTTCCACGCGGTCGCACTTTGCGCAAGCGGACGCATATTGCAATCATATATCGTTCCGCGGAGTGCCTGAATGCTTCGGTCGCCCAACTGCTGTTCCAACGCCTTATCTCGATACATTTCTCCGTCAATCAATTGCAACTTCGCCAATCGAACAATTCCGGTACCGAAGCCGAGAATAATCAAACAAGCCAACACGCCCAAGGCTCTTTTATACAGGTTTTTCGGCAATTTTTTAGACACAGACACCCCTCCTTATAATAGCAAAACAACGGAAGTTCGGTTGAGCGACCGACTTCCGTTCCTGCGGAGAAGAAACCACTCTCCGCAGTTCCATAACATAATTATTGATGTGAGAATGAAGATATGATTATTGAACAGGAAGAATTTCGTTCCCGTTCTCAAGATCAAAGTAGTAAACCTGATAGCGATCCCGTTTCACCATTCCGAGCACATTTTCCGCATAATTCTGCACATTGGCAACGGAAATTTTGGACTTCAACTCCATATTCAGCCTGGTGTTTTCGCTTTTCATTTCATTAAGCTGTTTGCTCATGGTCGCAATTTGACCATTCAATTCGTTCACATGAACACGACTGAAAATGTTCGGCACAATCGCCGTGGCACAAAGCACAGCCACAATCGCAAATTCCAGCACCTTCAGGCGGATTGCTTTTTGCTCCTCTGCATACTGCTGTGGTGTTTTGCGGTTGGTTGCCACGATTTTCGGTCTTGCGGGGGCTTGCGCTTTTGGCCTTTTTTTCGCAGGCTCAAACATCGAAAAATCGTATGCGGCATTATTTTGATAAGCGGCCATGTCACGGTCCCCTCCTAATCAGTAAAGAATCTTTTCAATCGCACGAAGCTTTGCACTGCGACTGCGTTGGTTTTCGTCCAATTCGCTTGCCTGCGCCGTCTTCGGCTTAAAGCAGATTTTCCCCTGCGGCTTTTTGCCGCAAACACAAACGGGGAATTCGGGCGGGCAGGTGCAACCAACCGTGAAGGATGTAAATGTGTTTTTCACAATTTTATCTTCAAGCGAATGGAAACTGATGATTGCTAACCTGCCACCCGGTTTCAGCGAATGGAACATATTCCGGATCGCCGATGGGAGGTCGGCGAGTTCACCGTTAATTTCAATACGCAATGCCTGAAAGGTTTTGCGAGCCGGATGACCGCCTCGTCTTGCTGCCGCCGGGTAGGCATTGCTAACAACCTCGGCAAGCTGTAAAGTCGTTAATATCGGCTCTGTTTGGCGCTGTTTTACAATAGCCGCCGCAATTCTCGGGGCGAACTTTTCTTCGCCGTAATCAAACAAAATCTTGCGAAGCGCACTTTCCGGCAAAGTGTTAACCAAATCCGCCGCTGTGCTGCCGACCTTGCTCATGCGCATATCCAACGGCGCATCGTGGTGAAACGAAAAGCCTCTGGAAGCCTCGTCGAGCTGATAGGAGCTGACACCGAGGTCAGCCATGACGGAATCAACGGCAGGAATATCAAGTGAATGGAGAACTGCGGAAATGTTGCTGTAATTCTCATGGACGATTGTCACAGGCTTGTCCGAACCGAAACGGTTTTGCAAGACGGCAATGGCATCGGGGTCACGGTCAAAGCAAATCAGCCTTCCTTTTTCGGAAAGGCGTTCGAGCACAGCCGCACTGTGTCCGCCGCCGCCAGAGGTGCAATCCACCGTAATGCCGGCGGGATTGATGTTCAAAGCGTCAATGGTTTCGTGAAAAAGAACGGGAATGTGATTAAATTCCATATGAGCCGTTCTCCTTGCGTTAAAAGTTCAGCTTCGGGGTTCCGACCGCCTCACCGTGCAGAGTTTCCTGCTCAATGCGTTCAAAGGTTTCCGGATCCCAGATTTCAAGACGCTTCATGTTGCCGATAATCAAAACCTCATCCTTCAAGCCGGCGTAAGCGCACATCTGCGGGCTGATTGTGATACGGCCCTGCTTGTCCATAATGACATCTTCCGAATAGCGGTAGAGGTTTCTTCTCTCCCACTCCTGCTCGTGGGTCAGCTCACCTTGTGCGTTTTTGGTATTCAACTCGTCGCAAAGCTCATCCCAAGTTTCCTCGGGGAACACATAAATGCTGACATTCGGAATCGGAGCACGACAAATTACGAAATTTGTGCCGAGCGGCTCACGGTACTTCGCCGGAATGAACATACGCTTCTTGGCATCCAAGCCATGCGTGTATGTGCCTTTGAATCGGGTATACGCCACTCGAATCGCTCCTTTCCTATGAACCAGCGCTCCTAAATCATGGTCGAGCGCTCCACTTAACTGCTATTATAGTAAAGCTTCAGCGGATAGTCAAGAGAATTTTGAAAAAATATTTGGTAAATTTCGGGCGTTTTTGTTCCAAATCAGAATCAAATCACAGTCTTTTCAACATCTTGTGTAGGACATTTGTTTGTGCACAAGAATTGTTGAAAAAGCGCCCAATTTGTTAAATTGCTCCATCTTGCTCCCCACGCCTTGACTTGAAAACCGTGTTATGTTATCTTAATTACATTCTATCTCACTTGCTTCGGAGGACTTCCCATGAACACAAACCGCACATTCCGCCGCATTTTTTGCCTTGTTCTCACTTTCGTTCTTTTGCTTACCTGCAGCGGAATTTCACTTGCCGCAGAGAAAAAATGCACCTGCGGTCACTCACCCGTCATCATGATTTCAGGCTTCGGTGCAACAACATTGGCCAAAGACGGTGAGGCTGTCTTTCCGCCATCGGGTGATGCACTCAAAAGTCTTTTGAAAAAATACGGCTTTGACATTTCGGGCGGATTGGTCGAATTCATCGCCGAAAAGGATATCAACGCTTTGGGCAAAGCGCTTATTTCCCTTGTCAATGAAGTGATTGAGCCGATTCGCATGAACAAGGACGGCACTTCCTATTACGACATCAAACCGATTGTCAGCGGTGCAAGTCAAACCAGTTTGCAGGCCTTCAAGCAAAACGGTATGCTTGCCTATGTTCCCTACACCGGCTCGGATTTTTTGGATATGCAAATGCTCGGTGATGCCATCGGAGAAGACCATGTGTTCAATTTCACCTTTGATTGGCGATTGAGCAACAGCGTTGTTGCCGAACAGCTTGCCGCTTACATTGACGATGTTTTGGAACAGACAGGGCACGACAAGGTCAGTATCTATTCCATCAGCCAGGGCAGTTTGCTCTTGGGTGAATACCTGTATCATCATGCGCAAGACAGTTTGCTTGACAAAATTGTGTTTGATACACCGCTCCTTGGCGGTTCGGATTTGGTCGGTGACATTTTTAACACCGGCGACATCAGCTTGAATTTCACCGAAATTCTCGAATTGCTCGGCTGTATTCTTCACACCGAGTTTGACCTCGGCTCATTTGCCGATTTGTTAAGGGGTGATACCATTCATTTAATTGTGAATGTCGGCGCACAGCAAGTCATCAAGCCCGTCACGATTTACGCCTCCGCATTTTGGGAGATGCTGCCGCCGAGCCGTTTTGAATTTTTCAAAAACGAATTGCTCACCGAAGAAAGTGCACCGATGATTCGACAAATTCAAAGCGTACACAACGGCTTTATGAGCCACATTTCCGAAACGCTCCAAAAAGCGGAAACCTACGGAGCCGATGTATTCATCAAATCATGCAGTGACCACGCTTTGGCAAGCGGAAGCCTTGTTAATTCCGACGGCGTGGTAAAC
>DNXM01000230.1:0-850 GCA_003505905.1 Oscillospiraceae bacterium | reverse complement strand
CGGTGCAGCTTGTGCCGACTGGGGAAACACTTTTGCGAACACCTACACGCAAAAGAATCCGGCAGTGCCCTATTCGGTTTCTCCGTCAAGAACGGTGGATTTGTCCTGCGGTTACTATCCGGCAAAAACATGGATAGTCAGCGGCTTATATCATGGGCAAGTGGAATGGGACCGCAACTCGCTCGGACTTGTGATGAAAATGCTTCTGACCGACGAAATCAAAGACGCTTATTCGTCTTATGAATATCCGCAATTTATGGTTGACCGCAGCCCGACACAAGACCTTGCGCTGACCTTTGATTGCACGAACTGCCTGTTCCTTGCCTGCCAAAACGGCAAACCGCTCGGCAACACATTAACATTAACCAATCTGTCGCAGAAAAACGGTGTTGTAATCAAGAGCATTTCCGCTCAAAACGGTTCGCTCAACCCGTCCTGTTCAACTCCGTTTTATCTGAAGCCGGGCGAAAGTATAACGGTTTCTTTCTGCGCAAGCTTTGATAAAGCACCCGTTTTCGACACGCTGACGGTAACCTATTCCAATGCAAATGCGTTGAACAAAACGCTGACAAAGGATTTTGCATTTTCGGCAATTGATTCGTATGGCGGTGTTGTAAAAACCAACCCTGAAACAAAAACGGTTCAAAGCTCCGTGCTCGGACTTTTAATGTGCTTTTTCGCCCGCGTTTTTGACCTTTTGATGAACCTTTTCAAATAAAAAAGCACGCTGAAATCAATGCCGCAACGGTATGATTTCAGCGTCTTTTTGTTGAGATATTGTGGGTATCGCGCCGCACGGATTTGATGCACCGTGCAGCAGCCTGCGTAGGGCAAGGGCTTGCTCTTGCCG
>DNXM01000095.1 GCA_003505905.1 Oscillospiraceae bacterium | reverse complement strand
GCAACATGGCGATTGAAGCCGGCGCAAAAAACGGCATTTTCCCCGTTGACGAAAAAACACTTGCCTTTTTGAACGAACACGGTGCCGCCGCTCCGAAGATTTACGAAGCGGATAAGGATGCCGTTTACGAAGCCGAATATGAAATTGACTTGTCGGAAATCGAGTCGACGGTCGCCTTCCCCTATTTGCCCGAGAATGCGAAAAAAATCAGTGAAATCAACGAAGACATTTTCATTGACCAAGTGGTCATCGGTTCATGCACCAACGGCCGCATTGAAGATTTGCGCCGTGCCGCCGCCGTTTTGGGGGACCGCAAGGTTGCCGAGGGTGTGCGCACCATTATTATTCCCGCAACCCAGCAAATCTATCTGCAAGCCATTGAAGAAGGCTTGGTGCAGCAGTTCATTCAAGCCGGCTGCGTGGTTTCCACCCCGACTTGCGGACCGTGCTTGGGCGGCTACATGGGCATTTTAGCCGCAGGAGAAAAAGCCGTTTCCACCACAAACCGCAACTTTGTCGGGCGCATGGGGCACAGGGAGTCGCAGGTCTATTTAGCAAGCCCTGCCGTCGCCGCCGCCTGCGCCGTTGCCGGAAAAATCATTTCTCCCAAGGAAGCGGAGGCGATGAAAGCATGAAATTCAGCGGAAAAGTTATCCGATACCGCAACAATGTGGACACGGATGTTATCATCCCTGCCCGCTATTTGAACACCTCCGACAAAGCGGAGCTTGCCAAGCACTGCATGGAGGACATTGACACCGACTTTGCGAAAAAGATTCGGAACGGCGCAAAAATCATTGTTGCCGGTCAGAATTTCGGCTGCGGTTCATCCCGTGAACACGCTCCTGCCGCCATCAAAGCGAGCGGAATTGATTTGGTCATTGCCGAAAGCTTTGCCCGCATTTTTTACCGCAATGCCATCAACATCGGGCTTGCCATTGTGGAATTGCCCGAGCTTTGCAAAATCACCGAAGAAAGCGATGAGATTGTTGCCGATATGGACAGCGGAGCAATCGAGAACAAAACCAAGGGGAAAGCTTTTTCCGTTGCTCCGTTTCCGCCCTTTATCCAAGCCATCATCGAAGCCGGTGGTTTGCTCAACTCTCTAAAAACGGAGGGTGAAAAATGAGTTACAAAATTGCTCTTCTCAAAGGTGACGGCATCGGCCCGGAAATCACGGAAGGTGCCGTGCAAGTCCTCAAAGAAATTGAGAAAAAGTTCAATTTATCATTTGAATTTACCGAATATCCCATCGGCGGCTATGCCATTGACCACTTCGGGATTCCGCTGCCGCAGGAAACGGTGGACGGATGCAAAAACAGCGATGCGGTGCTCCTCGGCGCAGTCGGCGGCCCGAAATGGGACAATCAGCCGAGCTGTAACCGACCCGAAAAGGCACTGCTCGGCATTCGTTCCGCACTCGGGCTTTACATCAACCTGCGCCCTGCCAAGCTCTACCCGTCGTTGCTCGATGAATGCCCGCTCAAACGGGAAAAGGTCGAAAACGGGTTTGATTTGCTCATTGTCCGTGAGCTGACGGGCGGAATCTACTTTGGCGAACGAGGCAGACGCATCGGCAAATACGGCGAAGAGGCGTACGATACGGAATGCTATTCCGAAATGGAAATCGACCGCATTATGAAGTTCACCTTTGACTGCGCAAGGTTGAGAAACAAAAATATCATCAGTGTTGACAAAGCCAATGTGTTGGAAAGCTCGGTGCTGTGGCGCAGAATTTTCGACGAGTATGCGGCAAAGAACCCCGACATTGCCTGCAAAAGTATGTTTGTGGACAATGCCGCCATGCAGCTCATCCGTGACCCGTCGCAGTTTGATATCATTGTCACATCCAATATGTTCGGCGATATTCTTTCGGACGAAGCGTCCCAGCTCACCGGCTCCATCGGTCTGCTGCCGTCCGCTTCGCTCGGTCAATCCAACCCCGGGCTGTATGAACCGATTCACGGCTCTGCGCCCGACATTGCCGGCACAGGCAAAGCCAACCCCATTGCCACCGTTCTTTCGGCGGCGATGATGCTTCGCTACTCCCTCGGGCTTGAAGCGGCGGCGAACGCAATCGAAGCCGCCGTAAACCGCACCGTTGAGCAGGGAAAACGCACCTGCGATATGTCCGTTAATCCATCGGCTGCTCCGCTTAACACAACGGAAATGACAGACGCGATTATAAAGAATCTTTAACGAATAGGAGCGAATTAAAATGCAAGAAATCAAAATCACACTCGCAACCGAAAAGAAACCGAAGCCCGATGCTTCGTCCCTCGGTTTCGGCAACTACTTCACCGACCATATGTTCCTCATGGATTATTACGAGGGCAAGGGCTGGGTGGACGCCCGCATTGTTCCCTACGGTCCGCTCGCTTTGGAGCCTTCCGCCATGTGCCTGCACTATGCGCAGGAGGTTTTCGAGGGCATGAAAGCTTACCATTCCAAGGAAACCGGCAAGGCGGTTTTGTTCCGCCCCGAAAAGAACATGGCTCGCTTGAACATTTCCAACGAGCGCCTTTGCATTCCGCAGTTTGATGAGGAATTCATGGGGGAAGCCATCAAAAAGCTTGTCGCTGTGGATGAGGATTGGATTCCCGAGGGCGAAAACACCGCTCTTTACATTCGTCCGTTCATCATTGCCGTTGACCCTCATGTCGGCGTGCATCCGGCACACCACCTCATGTTCATCGTCATCATGTCCCCGGTCGGTTCTTACTACAAAGAGGGCATTAACCCCGTAAAGATTTATGTGGAACGCAATTATGTCCGTGCGGTCAAGGGCGGCATGGGCTTCACGAAGACCGGCGGCAACTACTCCGCTTCGTTGAAAGCGCAGGATGATGCCAACAAGCTCGGCTATGCACAGGTGCTTTGGCTTGACGGTGTGGAAAGAAAGTATGTTGAAGAAGTCGGCACGATGAATGTCTTCTTCAAGCTTGACGGTGAAATCGTCACCCCGTCTTTGGAGGGCACCATCCTCGGCGGTATCACCAGAATGTCCTGCCTGGAGCTGCTCCGTTCTTGGGGCTGCAAGGTCAGCGAGCGCAAGCTTGCGTTGCAGGAAATCATTGACGCCGCTCATGCAGGCAAGCTGGAGGAAGCCTTCGGTACGGGCACTGCTGCTGTCATTTCTCCCATCGGCGAATTGTTCACGGGTGAAGAGAAGCTCGTCATCAACGACGGCAAAATCGGTCCGACCGCGCAGAAGCTGTACGACACCATTGTCGGCATTCAAAACGGCATTATTCCCGATACCCTCGGCTGGATTCAGGAAGTAAAATAACGAAAACAACGAACTGCGGCATCGTCAAATGGTGTCGCAGTTTCAATAAGTGAGGAAAAATTGAACATTCAGATTTTCGGCAAAGCCAAGTGCTTTGACACAAAAAAAGCCGAACGCTATTTTAAGGAGCGTCGCATCCCCTATCAGTTCATTGATTTGAGCCGAAAAGGCTTGAGCAAGGGCGAATACCAAAGCGTCAAAAAAGCCGTTGGCGGCTTTAACGAACTGGTTGACACCCAAAGCAAGCTGTATGAACAGCTGTATGTTTCCTATTTGGCGAGCGAGGAAGTTCGAGAAGAAACGCTGTTGGACAATCCCCTGCTGTTCAAAACGCCCATTGTCCGCAACGGCAAAAATGCCACAGTCGGCTTCCAACCCGATGTGTGGAAAACATGGGAATAATTTTGCGGTTGACCATCAAATTATCCCGTAGGGGACGATGCCCACATTGTCCCAAAATCAACACCAAATAAAATCGTGGTAATCTTTACCACGGCAAGAGCAAGCCCTTACCCTGCGCAGGCTGTTTGAACTGCTTCGCATCCGCACTTTTCTTGCAAAGAACCTGTAAGTCTGCCTTTTCGGTAAACTTACAGGTTCTTTTTATCGGGTTATTTGTTATCAGCACATTTTCTTAAAGACTTGGGGTGTTTTTGGGTTGCAACAAAACGATTTTGAAACGCAAAATAATGTCCCTTAAGCGTTTCATCAAGCAATTCCATTACTTTATCATCGGAAACACCGTAATACGCCTCGGAAATTGCTCCTATCATTGAAATACACCTCGGATTTAATGTTTCGTTTTCTTATCGGTTTTCTGCTCACGAAATTAATTCCGCAAAGCCCCGAAAAACTTCTTCAATGTTGTTTCGGGAGCATCTGAAAATTCGGCATCCGTATCTTCATTTTTTCATTTGTATATGAGCTATTAAAATGGATGGTTGCGAATGATAAACAATCATTACCATAACCGACTGTAACAACATCCCACTGCTCTTGTGTGCCGGCGTAATACACATCCTTCAAGCCGGTGCACCCGGAAAACGCACTCCACCCGATTCTCGTCACGCTGTTCGGGACGGTGATGCTTTTCGAGCCGTTATTCTCATTATTAGCATTTAGATATTACTTTTCATAAATGTTTTCGTAATAATCCACATCGTAATATTCTTCTTTGGATATGGTTTCTCTTTCAATCCCAATTAAGGCTATATATTTTTCTTTGCGTCCATATCTTATGTTAGTAGAACATATATTACGAAATCCTCTCGCAATCGAAAAAACCTGATCGGTCGGTGTTTTTTCATAATCGATTTTTGCATATAGAACCGTTGCGCCCTCGGCTCTTTCAAAAGTATTCCTGTCGAGAGTTCCCGATTCTGATATTTCAAACGTCAGTGCAACAGGTTTGCCGTTTTTATCCTGCGTACCTACTATTATATCATTTTCTGCTGTGAGGATTTTAAGATTGTTCTTATTCTTTCTAAATTTGCCTCCCTTATCATTGAATATAAGTATCCCTTTATTATCCCGGATATACATGGTTCGGCTCCTTCCTTTTATGCTGTTTCTGAATGTTTATCGAGTATAATTTCCATGTTGCTTTAAGGGCGTGCACTCAAAGCTTATTTTTCAAAATAGTTTTTGTATATTGCTCCGATGCCTTCACCGATTTCCGTCCACAACGCCAAAAACTCATACCACATACGGGTCAAAGCCTGCATGGGCGTTTTCCGATTATTCGGGTGTCCGCCCCGTTGGGTGGTCTTGGTGATGGTGAAGGTGTTGAACGGTTCAGCCTCATTCATGGCATAAGAGCGAACCGAAATCGAATCCTCGGTGAAGTCAATCAAATTATAGGCTGCACCGTCCTTTTGGATGGCAACCGCATTGCCCGGGTCGGGAATAATGCTCGCTGTTTCCGCCAAATCACGGGGATGATTGATGGAATTGGACACCATGTAAACCGTGCCCTTGGGATTGGTCACGGTGCCGTCCTTGCTCATGGCTGTGGCAATCTCGCCGTTATACAATGCGTGCGAAACCGAATAATAATGGCTGTGGCCGAGCAAAACCAGATCAAAACCGAACTCATCAAAAATCGGGATAAATACGGGACGGCGGTTTTCGTTGGAATCCTCCAAACGGCCCGATGTCAAACGACCGTAAAGGTCATGGTGCATGATGCCGACCTTCCATTTGACATTCGGATTCGCCGCAATTGCCTGCTTGACAAAATTGTAATGTGTTGCGGCTGCCTTGTTGTTGGAATCGAACACCATGAAAAGAACATTGCCCTTTACATAGTAATAGTCGTTGCCGATTAACGAGGAAACTCCCTTTTGATACTTGTTGGGGTTGTTGTTGAAGGTTTTGTATGCAATGCCCTTGCGGTCATGGTTGCCGACGGCAAGCGAAATCGGGACAGACGAAAAAACAGGGGAAGTGACAAGGCTCATGTATTCTTTGCGGTCACCGTAGCTCGCCTGGTCGCCTGCAGAAAGAATGAGATTATATTCCGCCTTATCCGCCGCCTGCTCCAAAACATTGTTGAGCATGAGCGACTGCTTCATCAAAGGCTCGTCCATTTCATCCTGCTCACGGGAAATATGAATATCGGTCATATAAACCGCCGTGAACGCATCCTTTGCATCGGTCACAAAGCTCGCCTGCCTGATGATTTTATTGCCGAGCATACAACGGTAGTAATAAGTGGTGTCCGCCTTTAAGCCCGTCACCGTCACTTTGTCGGAACGGTCGCCCTCGGCTGTCAGCACATACTTTGCCTCAAACACACGGGAAAGTGAAAAATTCTCATTCTCGCTGATGACAACCTTGCCGGGCTTTTCACCAAGCGGCGCATACCACGAAAAGTTGCGCTGACTTTCGTCTGCACCCGGATTCATGTAAACGGCGTAACCGTTTTTCATTTGCTCATCGTAGTAGGTCTTCCAGGTCTGTTCGGTAAAAGCCGCCGATGCACCCACGGAAAAACTGCCGAGCAAAAGCAGCAAAGATAGGACAATCGCCACGGATTTTTTCATCATTCGGTTCATGTTAACCCTCATTTCATCAGTAATAAAGCAAGCAAGACCGCCCCGAAAAAGAGCGGTCTGCCGGTTGGTTTTATCGAAGCTCCGCCTGCGAAATCAGCTTAACATTGCCTTTTTGCAGCACATCGCAGGCAGTCTTATTATCCGAAACACGGAGAATAACAGACGCCAAGCCGGAATCGGGCGTATTGAACGCATAAGCGTATTCAACGCTGATATCGGCATCGGAAAGCAGGTTGACGGCGTGAGCCAAAGCACCGGGCTTATCCGCAACCTCTATGCCGATAACCTCGGTAATTGAAGCCGTCAAGCCGGCATCGGTCAACGCAGTTTTTGCCGTATCGCAATCATTCACAATCAAGCGGAAAATGCCGTAATCGGTGGTATCCGCCATGCACATCGCACGGATGTTAACCTGTGCATCGGCAAGGCATTTGGTGATAAATGCCAAACGACCTGCCTTATTTGCAACAAAAACGGAAATTTGTTTAAGCGTATTCATCGCATTCCCCTACCTTTATTCGTATTTGTAACCGAGTTCAAACGCTTTCAAATTCAATTCAAGGAATTTCGGCGGAACAGTCTGTTTGACGGCGTTCATCCAAACATCATAGGCAATGTCGGTCTTTGCCGCCAAAACGCCCATGAGCACAACATTGACCGCCTTGGATGAGCCTGCCTGCACGGCGAGAGAAAGAGCGTCAACATCGGTCACATCGGCGCCTGCCTTGCGAATGGCATCAAGCACGCCTGCCGGATACTGTGCCTTGCCCATGACCACGGGCATGGGGTCCATCTGCTGGGTGTTGACAATCATCTTGCCGTCCTTTTTCAGGAAAGGAAGCCAACGAGCCGCCTCCAGCTGTTCAAAAGAAAGGATGTAGTCCGCTTCGCCTTTTTCGATAATCGGCGAATTGACCTCATCGCCGTACTTGACATAGGTGACGACCGAGCCGCCACGCTGGCT
>DNXM01000077.1:8253-13128 GCA_003505905.1 Oscillospiraceae bacterium | reverse complement strand
TACCTCGGCTTGATTGTCGGTGCTCTCTTCGCAGGCCTTGTTTATGTGGTTATCGCTCTGATTGTTAAGTTCGCAGGCGTCAACTGGATTAACAAGCTCATGCCCAAGCAGGTTATCGGACCGACGGTTACCATCATCGGTCTTTCTCTTGCCGGCAATGCGGTCGGCGACCTTCAAAAGGGCGGCTTCACCGATGCCGCAGGCAACCCCACTGCGAATGTTTTCGTTGCCATCATCTGCGGTCTTGTCACCCTTGCAGTTACCATGCTCTGCTCGGTTTACGGCAAGAAGACCATCAAGCTCATTCCGTTCATCGTCGGCATCCTTTCCGGCTATGCCGTCGGCGCAATCTTCACCGCAATCAGCGCAAAGACCGGCAACGACGCTTTTCATGTCATCAACTTCTCTTTGTTCACTCAAATGGACAAGTTCTTCGCAATTCCCGATTTCACCTTCCTCACCGCTGTAAAAGGCTTGAAGGAAATTGACGGCGCATACATCGGCTCTCTCGCCGTTGCCTACATTCCCGTTGCGTTCGTTGTGTTCGCAGAGCACATCGCCGACCACAAGAACATTTCCTCCATCATCGAAAAGGATTTGCTCGAAGAACCCGGCCTGCACAGAACGCTCCTGGGTGACGGTGTCGGCTCCATTGTCGGCTCCGTTTTCGGCGGCTGCCCCAACACCACCTACGGCGAATCCATTGCCTGCGTCGCTATCACGGGCAACGCTTCCGTTTACACCATCCTCACCGCTTCCGTCATGGCTATGCTCATCGCTTTCATCAATCCGTTTGTTGTGTTTGTTAACTCCATTCCGTCCTGCGTCATGGGCGGCGTTTGCATCGCTCTTTACGGCTTCATCGCCGTCAGCGGTTTGAAGATGATTAAAACCGTTGATTTGGAAGACAACACCAACCTCTTCACCGTTTCCGTTATCTTGATTGCGGGCATCGGCGGTTTGGCTCTCACCTTCGGCAAGGTGACCGTCACCTCCATTGCAACCGCTTTGATTCTCGGTATCCTCACCAACATCATGCTCAGCAAAAAGAGCAAGAAAGCCAACAACTGATTTATCTTTCACATCGCATTCAGCCACCGTTCCCCGGAGCGGTGGTTTTTTGCGCCCTTTTCGGCATTTCAAAAACGCACCTATAATAGAACACGATGAGGTGTTGAACGATGGATTACAAAACCCTGTTGACCCTTTGCTATGAAGATAACCTTGACCGTTTGGCGTGATTTTCGTGCATCAAAAAAAGAGATGAAACCGCTTTGGCTTCATCTCTTTTTGTTTTGTGTGGTTTTAGCGGAACTGCTTATACAAAATCCAGTTCCAAATATCCTCGTTGATGAGGTTCAGGCTGTGCAAAAAATAACGAATTCCACGCAGCAAAGTCGCAAGCGGATTTTCTTTTTCAACAGGGTTCAGCTTCAAAGCAGGGCGTGTATAATCCTGCGCCGTCAGTTTGAAATCAACCCGCATGGATGCGTGGTCGCTGAGCGCATTGCCGTTTTCATCGTAGAAAAACTCAAACTTGTGCGTCAGCGGTGTCACGGTCAAATCGCCGCTGCGGTACAGCATACGCTCCACCGAATCCCAAAGACCCCAATAGGCGTTGTGATATTCGGCATAGTATCGGCTGATGATGCTGTTTGCATCCGCACCCTTCAAATAATTGCCGCCGTTCACAACCTCACACCAAGCGTCCGAAAAGCCGCCGCCCTGAATCATAATGCCGTAATAGTCGCACGCTTTGTCCGTATGAAGGGTTACATTATAATCACCCGTAATCACCACGGCACGACCTGCGGAATAAACATTGATGTAATCCAAAAGCTGATGAAACTGCTTTTCTTTAATCTTGCAGTCAATCTCGGAGCCGTAGGCATCCACATGAATGTTGTAGAAATCAAACAGCAAGCCGTTAGCATCCACCGTGCATTTGAGGAAGCCCTTCGGAGCAAGCTCATCCGCTCCCTGCGTAAAAATGCCGTATGCCTCCTCCCAAGCGACACGCTCAACATTGTAGAACGGATACTTGGAATAAATGTTCAGCCCGTCACCCATCGGCACACCGCCGGAGGTGTAGGTCTGATAGGGATAGTTGGTCATTTGCTTTGCCAAAGTGCTGTGGAACTGGAAATCCTCCTGCACGGCGATGATGTCACAGCCGCACTCGTTGAGGGTTTTTCCGATTTTTTTCGTTGCCTCGGGCACGACCCTTTTTGTGTCGCTGAATACGGACGGAATCGGCAGGCCTGCCACATTGTAGCACAGGAACGAAAGCGTTTTATTAACCTGCGTTCCGCTCGCCGCAGCGGACAAGGGCAACGCCGTAAGCAAAACAAGTGTGAGCAGAATTGCCGCAAATTTTCTCATATGTTTCATGTTTTTCCCCTGTTCAGTTGTCGCTGACCTCTGCTTTGATTTGCTTCAAGCGCTTCATGACATCGTTTGCGCCACGGCCGAAATAATCGTGAAGCAATTTATATTCGGCATAAAGCTTGTCGTAAACCGCAACATTTTCGGCAATCGGCTCATAGATTTTGTCTTTGATTTTGCCCATGACCTTTGCCGCCTCAAACGCATCGTCATAGCCGCCGTTTGCACTGCCTGCGGCGACTGCGCCGAAGATGGCGGAGCCGAGCGCACCGCCTTGGTCGGAGCCGGCAATTTTAATCGGCATATTGATAATGTCGGCGTAAATCTGCATGGTCATCGGGTCTTTTTGTGAAATGCCGCCGGCGGCATAAAACGCCGTGACATCCACGCCCTGTTCCCGATAATTTTCAATAATCATTCTTGTGCCGTAAGCGGTTGCTTCGATAAGCGCACGGTAAATATCCTCGGGCTTTGTGCGAAGGTTCATGCCCAAAATCATGCCCGTCAAATCCACATCGACCAACACGGAACGGTTGCCGTTCCACCAATCCAATGCGACCAAACCGCTTTCGCCCGGCTTTTTGCTTTCGCACTTTGAGCGCAGAAGCTTATGAATGTTGATGCCCTTTGCCTCGGCTTCTTCCTTGTAGGAGGCAGGCAGGCAGTTTTCGATGAACCATTCAAAATGGTCACCCACGCACGCCTGACCGGCTTCGTAGCCGTAAAGACCGGGCATGATGCCGTCGGACACGACACCGCAAATGCCTTTGACCTTGACCTCCTTTTCGGACATCATCATGTGGCAGGTCGAGGTGCCCATAATGGCGAGCATTTCGCCGGCGCCCGAGATACCGACAGCGGGAACGAAGATATGCGCATCAATCGTGCCTGCGGCAACGGCAGTGCCTTCTTTTAAGCCTGTCAACTCCGCCGCCTTTGCGGTGATGGTGCCGGCAAGTGTGCCGCTGGGAAGAATATCGCGGGAGAATTTTTCGTCAATCACGTGCTCCAAACGGGGGTCAAGCGCCTTGAAGAAATCGTCGGACGGAAAGCCTGTGGTCTTGTTCCACATTGCTTTGTAGCCGGCACAGCAGGAGTTGCGAACTTCCCTGCCCGTCAACTGCCAAACGACCCAATCCGCCGCCTCAATGAAGCGGTCGGCCTGCTCATAAACGGCAGGGGCTTCTTCCAAAATCTGCCATAGCTTCGGAATCGCCCATTCGGAAGAAATCTTTCCGCCGTAGTTGTCCAGCCACTCTTCGTTGCGCTCAATGGCAATATCATTGAGTCTGGTGGCGTAGCTCTGTGCGGCGTGATGCTTCCAAAGCTTGGTGTAAGCGTGCGGCTCCTGCTCATATGCGGGCAGGAAGCAAAGCGGTGTGCCGTCCGCCTTGGTGGGCATGACGGTGCAAGCGGTGAAGTCGATGCCGACACCGATGACATCCTCCGCCGAAACATTCGCTTTTTTCAGCGCATCGGGAATTGTGTGCGCCAAAACATCCAAATAATCCTGCGGATGCTGTAACGCCCAATCTTCCCCAAGCTTTTTGCCGCAGGGCAGTGCTTCATCCATGACGGCATGGGGATAATCGTAAATGCTGCTTGCCAGCTCCTCACCCGTCTGTGCGTTAACGACCAATGCACGACCCGAAAGTGTGCCGTAATCCAAGCCGATTGTGTACTTTGCCATTGTTAATTTTCCACCTTTCTTTTTTTATACAGTCAACGAGGCAATGATGCCGGAATACAGCTTCACCGGGTCCTCGTAAAAATTGTTCTTTACGGTTTCAACCTGCATCTCATCCGCCACAAACACCGTCAAACGCATTAACTGTGCTTTGGGGTCGGACACGCAGAAGGTGACATTGAAGCCACCCTCGGGCAGCTTTTCCACCTCCACGGTGTTTTCCCGTTTGCTTCGTGCAAGCGTCAGCATTTTGATGGCGGCGTTGATTGCCTTTTCCCGAATGCTCTTAGGCAGTTGGGATTCGAGCGTTTTTGAGGAAGAACGCCCTTTTTCCGTTATGCTCAAATATTCCTCGCAGTCGACAAAATCCGAGCAGACCGAGCCGTTGGCAGTCAAATCGCTGATGGCTTGGTTGATTTCAAAATAGTTGGCAAGCCCTTTGTCGAGCGAAATTTCGCACAGCTGTGCACGGGTGATTTTTTCGTCAATGCCCGAAAGCAGATAGCAAACCAGCAACTGAATTTCGTTGCGGGAACGCAGTCCGCCCGGGTCAATACCTTCGTCAAAGGTGTGGTTATCCATGTCAGCTGTCCTCCGTTAAAAAATATTTCAAAGCCGAATATCGCTTTGCCTTTTTGTCGTTTCGGGTCATGCGGTAAATCTGTTCTTCACTGCCGAGCAGAATCAGCAGTTTTTTCGCACGGGTGACCCCCGTGTAAAGCAGGTTGCGATAACCGAGCTGTTCGGTCACATTCAACAGCGGAATGACGACCGCATCAAACTCATTGCCCTGGCTCTTATGC
>DNXM01000077.1:1451-8185 GCA_003505905.1 Oscillospiraceae bacterium | reverse complement strand
GTTACGGCATAAGCCAACTCCACTTCCCGCAGGTTGTCGGGCGTGTAAACCACTTCCCGATAATCGTCAAACTCAATGCGTGTCATGCCGTCCGGCTTAATCTGAATAATGCGCCCGATGTCGCCGTTAAACACACCCGTTCCGAGCTCACCGTTCGGTTTTTTCCACTGCAAATCGTAATTGTTTTTAATGTGCATCACCTTGTCACCCTCACGGAACAAAAACATTCCCACGGTGACCTCCCGTTTGCTTTCGTCGGGCGGATTGATGCGTGCCTGCAAACGGCGGTTGAGGTTATAGGTGCCGTTTTCGCCCTTGCGGGACGGACAAAGCACCTGAATATCGGTGAATGGCGAATAGTTAAACGCTTTTGGCAGACGGTTGGCGCAAAGCTCGCAAACACCTGCTGTCACCGCATCCGCCGTTCGGCGGTTCACAAAGAAAAAGTCGCTGTCGATTTTGTCGAGCACAGGGTTTTCACCACGCACAATGCGGTGCGCATTTGTGACAATCAAGCTGCGCTGTGCCTGGCGGAACACTTCCTTGAGTTCCACGGTCGGGAGCAATCCGCTTTCAATCAAATCGTGCAGCACATTGCCTGCACCGACAGGAGGAAGCTGGTCGCTGTCACCCACCATAATCAATCGGCACCCCAAGGGAAGTGCATCAAGCAGGGCGGAAAACAGCGTAACATCCACCATGGAAAGCTCGTCCACAATCAGCACATCCGCCGCAATGGGGTTGCGCTCATTGCGGGCGAATTTTTGGTTGTCGTTTTCGTCCCATTCCACTTCAAGCAAGCGGTGAATGGTCTTTGCCTCCATGCCCGTAATTTCACTCATGCGCTTGGCGGCTCGTCCCGTGGGAGCAGCCAAAGCGATGCGCAAGCTGTCTTTTTTGAATAGGTTTATCATGCCGTTGATGGTGGTGGTTTTGCCGGTGCCTGGTCCGCCCGTGAGGATAAGCAAACCTTTTTCCACCGCCGTAACAATGGCGGTTTTTTGCTTTTGCTCATACACGATGCACTGCGTGCGCTCCATATTTTCAATGTCCTGCAACAGTGTCGGCTTGCCGGCAGGCGGAAACGAGCAAAGCACCTTGATGCGCTGTGCTGCCTTTTGTTCGGCTCGGTGCATCTGCGGTAAAAAGAGGAACTCCCTGCCGTTGATGGTTTCAATGTTGATTTGTCTGTCCTGCGCCAACGAATCCACTGCTTCTTCAACAGCGGACACATCCGCTTTCAAAAACTCGGCAGTCAGAGGCACTAACTTTTCCCGTGGGGAACAGGTGTGACCGTTGCCGAGGTTATGGCGCAAAACATGGAGAATGCCTGCTCGGGTGCGCTGTGAACCGAGAGAAAACTCGGGCATGGTCTGCGCAATGGCATCCGCCCGTTCAAAGTTGATACCGATATGTTCGGAGCAAAGCAAATACGGATTGTTTTGCACCGTTTCCACGGCTCGAATGCCGAAAACACGGTAGGTGCTCAGGCACTCTCTCGCCGTCATGCCGTAACGCTCCAAGGCAATGAGCGTTTGACGCACGGCGAACTGTTTGGTGAATTCATCGCAAATGGCGTGCGCCTTTTCACGGGAAATGCCCTTGATGGTGCTCAGGCGTTTTGGGTCATGCTCCAGCACATCAAACGCTTCTTCCCCAAAAGCATCAATGATTTTCTGCGCCGTTGCGGCACCGATGCCTTTGATTGTGCCGGCGGCCAAATACTTGTATAAATCCTCTGCCGAGGATGGCAGGGAACGGGTAAACGAACGAGCCTTGAACTGCTGACCGTAAACGGGGTGCGTGGCAAACTCGCCCCGAACCGTCAGCCGTTCACCGACCGCCACATCGGGCATTACGCCGACAACGGTGACATACTCCTCGTCGCTTTCCAGCTCCAAAACCGTGAAGCCGGTTTCATCAATATGAACCGAAATGTCTTCGACACAGCCGGTTATTTCAACTTCGTTTTGAATCATTCGAGGCTTCACCTTTCTTGATTATTTCGGTCAATTCTTCGGGCGTTACCAACGCAATTCCGCCGCACTGACGGCACAGCGCCCGACAGGTTCTGCGTTCCTCCTCGCTGATTCCGCAATCCACCGCAAGCACACGGCAGGGCTTGGGAAACGAAAAAAAGGAAAAACGCATCTGCGCCGCATAAAGCTGTCTGGCGCAGTCTGTATCTCCACGGCGAAACACAATCACAAATTCCTGCTCCGCACAAGGCGACACAAACAGCAACGCAAGCGTATAGGTCAGCACGAGCGCACCGCAAAGGGTCACGGCAAAAACAACAGCTTCAATCACGGTGTTAATCATGTTCGCTCATCTCCGAAATGGTTTTTTCTTATCCTATTCCGGCGAACTCTTTTCGGTTCCTGCGCTGTTGAACGAACTTCGGCGTCTTAACGGCAATCGCCTGCGGTGTTTTTTCAAGGAAAACAAAAATCATGGTCGTAATCAATTCGTAGGGAAGCGGACAGAATTCGCCCGGATTCACCAGCGACATCATTGTAATGCCGAGGAATGAAACTGCCATGGTGAGCGTGTAGTGGTTGATGCGGGTGACAATCACCTTCAAGCGCAAAAGCAGGCGCAGAGCAAAGCAGACGATGCCGCAAATGCCGAAGCTGCCGATGATTTGGAACGGTGCGGAATGATACCAGCACAGCGCAAAGTGCTTGGACGGATGCAAGTCACGGTTGCCCCAATAAGCCAAGCCACGACCGAACGCAGGGTTCGAGGAAAAATCCTCGGTGGCACGCTCAAACAAGCCCAAACGGGTTTTATTCTCTTTGTAATCGACAATCCGCTCAAGGGTGTAACGGAAAAACGGAATGAGCTTGTAGCCGACCGCCGCCGCAACAACCGCCAAAGCCCCCAGCAAGAGAAGATTGTTTTTGCGGTGCTTTTTGTCGCAAATCAGCGTGAGCAACACGCAACAGCCCATTTCCACCGTGCCGAAAATCAAACCGCCTCTCGAACCGCCCAACAGCAACGCCGCATAGCCTGCCCAGCCAATGAGCGAGCAAGCCCATTTTTTGCGGGAGAGATAAAACGGAAACGGCAAACCGAACATGAGAAAGGTGGAAACATTGTTGCGCCATTGAAACGGGATAATACCGTCCTTCGCCAGCACCAAATCCAGATTTTCCAAATAATGTTCAAACACCATAAAGCTGCCGAAGGCGGTGACAAGCGTCATAATCAGCACAAAGCTTTCGCCGAGCGAATTTTTTTCATCGTTTTCACAGCAGCCGTTGATGACCCAATAAGCAATCACCATGCCGAAGCCCAAGCCAAGCGTGTAATACAGCGAAGTTAAGCTGAAATAAGCTCTCGGGTTGATGATGCCGAAGCCGCCGAGCGTGACCGCCACGCCCACGGCAAACGCACCGTAAAAGGTAGGACCGAGCTTGCGCTTGGTCATGTTCCGCTTGAAGAACACCGCCAGGCAAGCCACAACGAGCACCGCCAGCGGCGCAACCTTGATGAACACATCGAACGAGTCAAAGCATTTGATAACCGTCATGGATAACAACAGGAACGGCAAGGTCGTTTTGGTTAAGTCCTTGCAGGCAAACAAAGTTGCACAAAAAACCACCACGAATATAACGGCGCCGATGACCTCCAAATCAAAGGTGGTGATTAGCACCGCCAAAATCATTTGGAACAGCATGAAGTAGGTTGTATCAAACAGTCTGCGCATCTTCAGGCATAGCTGCCGCAGTTTTAAGCGCATGAACTCACTCCCCAAATAAAAATCAGCTTTCGGAAAAGCCCGTAATTTCTTCTCGGTTTTTGAAGATGTAGCCCTGCTCGGTGAGCAATTCCAAATCGCCCAACGCTTTGCCGATGCCTTTGGCAACGCAGTTGCGTGCATCCTCTGCCAAACGGGTTTTGATGCCCGTTTTCTTTTGAATCGCCTCGCTCATTCGGCGAAGCAAGGCACCGCCGCCGGTGAGCACGATGCCGTTTGAGCCGATGTCGCCGACCAATTCGGGCGGTGTGATTTCGAGCACGGAACGAACCGCCTCGCTGATATCCTCAATGTATTCCCGCATGGCAAGGAAGCAATCCGTTGAGGAAACCTCCAGCGTTGCGGGCAAATTGTTGATGTAGTGCTTGCCCTTTACCGTCATCCAAAGCTCCGCCTCAGGCAAAACGGCGCAGCCGATTCGGGTTTTCAATTCCTCGGCGGTCTTGTGCCCGATGATGACATCCCGTTCCCGTCTGACTTGGCGAATAATCGCTTCGTCAAACAGATTGCCTGCCACCTTGATTGATTTTGACACGGCAATACTGCCAAGCGAAATAACGGCGATATCCGTTGTGCCGCCGCCGATATCCACAATCATCGTGCCCGTGGCGTTGGTGATGTCGATGCCTGCGCCGATGGCAGCCGCCAACGGCTCTTCCATCAAGCAAGCTCTGCCTGCTCCTGCGGCGGTGACAATGTCGAGCACCGTGCGCTTTTCAAGGTTTGTCACGCTCGACGGCATACACACAATGATGTTCGGCTTGAAAATCGAGTTGCTGCAAACCTTGCTCAAATAACGGCTGAGCATTTGGCGTGTTGCGGTGAAATCCGACACCACACCGTCCCGCATGGGTTGAACCACCCGAAGCGAATCGGGGTTTCGTTCCAGCATATCGAATGCTTTTTTGCCCACAGCACACATCCGATTGGTCTTTGCGTTGTATGCCACCACGCTCGGCTCATTGAGCACGATGCCCTTGCCCTGCGCAAAGATGATGACCGAGGTTGTGCCAAGGTCAATGCCGATGTTTTTGCCGAGCAAGCTGTTCACCTTCTTACTGTTTAATCTTCGGCTTCTTCGTCCGAAATTTCAAGTGCGATATTCAACGCAGGCGTGAATGAAAGCGGCCAGGTGCGCTTGACTTCGCCGTTGCTCTTATATTCCGTCGTGTCCACACGGATATGCGTGCGGTCGCCCATATCGGTGAGCGTTGTGGAAAGATTTGTGCCGAAGAAGACCGCCGGATGCGAATCGGGGTCAACAAAGAACATTTTCAGCTGACCGACCGTCATGGAATATTTTGTGCTGATAGCGCCCGACTTCAAATCCACTGCCTTGATGCCGTCCACTGCGGCAATAAAGCCGTAGGGGTACATTTCAAAGGTGTCGGGGAGCTTGAGCAAAATAAAATTGCTGCACGGGGAAGCAATGAGCTTCACCGCACGGTCGGTGGAAACATTGAACGCATACAGGCTCGCCGTTTCATCGCCCTTGCTCTGATAGGTGTAATACAGCATTGTCTTGCCGCTTCGCTCAAAGGTTTCGGTGTAATATTCCGGTTCGCCCTCGCCGAAGGTGAGAAGCACACGCATACGACCCTGCAAATCGGTGCGGAACAGCACCTGCTTGCCTTCGCTGATGCCCGAATAATAGGTGTGCTCATCGGTTTTGAACAATTCGGTTTTGTTCATGCTCTTCGCCACATCGGCGTCAATGTACTTATCCTTCTGCGCCGAAGTCGTTTCGGCGGCGGTGGTTTTTTCCTCGCCCTTTTGCTCTTTTGTGCAGGCGCCAAGCGTCAACAGCAAAACAAGGGAGCAGACCAAACAAATCATTCTTTTCATGCGGATTCATCCTCCTTGTTTTCATCGGTTTTTTTGCGGAAAATGATAAACTTGCTGAAAATATAATTCATAATCAAAACAATCACGGACAGCCCGATTTTCGTGAGCATTTTCCCGTCAACCGAAAAGTTGCCCGTAATCGGCAATTCAAAGCGGTCAAAGCGGCAAAGGTTGATGAATATGAACAGCCCCAATTCTTCTATGCCGAGCGAAAGTAATCTTGCGCCGGCAAAGCCGAAAACTTCTTTGCGCACCAAGCCCGGCTCCCAGCTTTTGCTTTCAAACACGAAAAGCTTGTTTGTCACATAGGCAAACGCAACCGCCACCACCCACGCAATCACATTGGTCACATGGGTCATATCCACGGAAACACTGCTTTCAAACAGCATATCGAGCAATTTGAAAACCGCAAAATTGACCAGCGTGGTCAACGCACCGAACACGACATATTCAATCGTTTCTTTGTTAATCAGCTTTTTGATTTTTTCCGACATGGCAATCACACCTTAATTTCAACATCAAGCCCCAGCAAATCGCTGTATTTTTCGGTAATGGGCTTAACGGTGCTTTCAACGAATTCATCCACCTGCTCGGAGGAGCGACCGATGAACGCCTTGGGGTTGATAAGCGAAAGGATTTCTTCACGGCTCGTGCCGAAGCTCTCATCTGCGGCAATGCGCTCAATCAAATCGTTTTCGCCGCCGTCCACCTTGACGACCTTGCCTGCCTCCATGGAATGTTGACGGATTTTTTCGTGCAGCTCCTGACGGTCACCGCCTTTTTTGACTGCCTCCATCATAATGTTTTCGGTTGCCATAAACGGCAGCTCCGCAAGCATATGGCGTTCAATCATTTTCGGGTAGACCACCAAGCTGCTCACGATGTTGATATACAGCTCCAAAATCGCATCAATCGCCAAGAACGCTTCGGGCACGCTGATGCGCTTATTCGCCGAATCGTCGAGCGTGCGCTCAAACCACTGCGCCGAAGCGGTGATGGCAGGGTTGAGAGCATCCACAATCACATAGCGGGACAGCGAAGCGATGCGTTCACTGCGCATGGGGTTGCGCTTATATGCCATAGCCGAGGAGCCGATTTGGTTCTTTTCAAATGGTTCTTCCACTTC
>DNXM01000077.1:978-1359 GCA_003505905.1 Oscillospiraceae bacterium | reverse complement strand
CCAATCAAGCTTTCTCGGGTAGGTCTGACCCGTGACGGGGAAGCAGGAGGCGAAGCCCATTTTTTCGGCAATCTTTTGATCAAGCGCAAGGCACTTTTCATGGTCGCCGTTGAACAAATCCAAAAAGCTTGCCTGGGTGCCTGTTGTGCCCTTTGAGCCGAGCAGGCGCATTTGCGTGAGCATGAATTCCAGCTGGCTGAAATCCATCGCCAAATCCATCATCCACAGCGTGGCACGCTTGCCCAGCGTTGTGGGCTGTGCCGCCTGAAAATGGGTGAACGCCAAACAGGGTTGGTCCTTTTGCGCCTTGGCGAATTTCGACAAAGCATCGAGCAAATTTACCATCTTTTTCCGAACAAGGCGAAGAGCTTCGCTCATGAT
>DNXM01000077.1:0-932 GCA_003505905.1 Oscillospiraceae bacterium | reverse complement strand
AGCTTGTTGCGCCGAGGTGAATAATCGGCTTTGCCTTGGGGCACTGCTCGCCGAAGGTGTAAACATGAGCCATTACATCGTGGCGCACGACTTTTTCACGGGCGGCGGCGGTTTCATAATCCACCTCGTCCGCATGGGCTTTCATTTCGTCAATCTGCTCCTGCGTAATGTCAAGCCCAAGCTCTTTTTCGCTTTCCGCCAAGGCAATCCATAATTTATGCCAAGTTTTAAACTTAAAATCGGGCGAAAAAATGTATTGCATTTCTTTGCTTGCATAGCGGGAATTCAACGGGCTCTCGTAACGGTCTTTGTTCATTTCGGCTCCCTCGGTTCTTTGATGTTTAGGTTCGGACAAGGCAGAGCAAACTACACCGCCTTTGAACACTTACCCAGTGTTATCCTATATTATATATATTATTTATTAAATAAGCAAGGTTTTCACGGGATTTTTTCTTTTGCGTGCTCTGCGCAAAAAACCGCCGCAAAGCGTTTGGCTCTGCGGCGGAAAAGAAAAGCTTATTGAATTTCAAATTCAACGGTCTTTGCGTGACAGCAGGCAACGATGTCGCCGAGCGTCTTATCGAAAGCACCCTTGAATTTTTCGGGGGTAACAATCTTCATGCTTTCCACCTCGGACTTCATGGAGATATTGTTCTCGCTCTTGAACTTGCGGACTTCGGAGATGGCATCCTTGACATATTCGCCGAAAGCGATGCTTTCCTCGTCATCTTCGCCGTCAACCGACCACAGGTTTTGATGCAGGCAGTCAATGCCCTCTGCCTTTGCGAACGCATCCTGATAAATGTATTCGGTCATGTGCGGCACGAAAATGCCGTACATCTTCAAAATATTGAGCAGGCAGTAGTAGATAGCGGCCTGACCGCTCTTACGCTCCTCAACGCCGTGGATGTCGGGCTGATAGAGTCTTTCCT
>DNXM01000211.1:21556-21899 GCA_003505905.1 Oscillospiraceae bacterium | reverse complement strand
AAAACGCTTAATATCAAGGTTTTCGGCAACATTCAGACGGAAATTCTCAAGGATATTATTGCCGAAAGATTCGGAATTGATGTATCGTTCGGTTCGCCTGTTGTAATTTACAAGGAAACACCGACAAAAGCGGGCTTCGGATTCGATGCGTACACAATGCCAAAGCCGTGCTGGGCAGTCGTAAAATTCAAAATCACACCGCTTGAAAGAGGGAGCGGGCTTGTTTATAAATGCTCGGCACCGCCGAATCATCTTTCTTACAGATACAGAAAACAGGTTGAAGAATCAATAAAAGCATCGACAGCTCAAGGTGCCAAAGGCTGGGAGCTTACCGATGCGGATA
>DNXM01000211.1:18824-21529 GCA_003505905.1 Oscillospiraceae bacterium | reverse complement strand
GGAGAGGATCACCCGATTCATACTCATCCGCTTGATTTTACGATTGCTACACCGCTTGCGATTGCGGACGGCTTGAGAAATACGGGTACAACGCTTCTCGAACCGTACATTCACGCAAGGTTCACTTGCTCCGACGAACATTACGGGCGGCTTATGTCGGATATTATCTACATGAGAGGCGAAGCTACACCGCCGATGCACAGAAAAACAACAATCGTGCTTGAAGCGGACATACCCGTTGCGACTTCGCTTGATTACCCTGCCGTTTTTGCTTCGTACACTTCCGGCAGAGGCGTAATGAGTGCCGTTTTCTGCGGTTATCGGGTTTGTCCCGACGAGCTCGGCAAGACAATGGAACGTAGAGGTGTTGACCCACTTGACCGCTCAAAATATATTCTTGCGGCAAGACACGCCATGTCGGGGACGGTATTCGATGTTAATTAGGAGTGTTGAATGTTGAGTTAAAGGTGAACTATACCCTTGAAAACGGACAGCTATAAAGGAGTTATTTAATAAACGTTCCCAGAAAAGCAGACAGAAAAAAAATCATTAAAACCCCGAATAGCACATAGTTTACAAGAAGTGTTGAATGATGAATTATCCGTTAATTCAACACTCAACACTCATCATTCAACACTCAATTAAAATGCTCTTCCAAAAATGCGGTTACTGTATTAACGTAATTATCCTCGCTGTCGACAAACGAGTATTCATGTCGTGCATCCGGAAATACGGTATATTCCGAATAATTTCCCGATTCTTCAGCCGCTTTACTTAAAACAGAGCTGTTTTCCGACGGAAAATACGTATCCGCTTCGCCGTGAAGGAAAAGAAAACTCTTTCCGCTTGATGACATAACGGCATCATACGGTGAAATTTCAAGCTTCTCACCGGCAAATATATTCATCATAGGTTCAATAATAGGTGAAAAGATAAAATTCGGAAGATTGCTCCACGTTGACAGATTGTCAAATAATGCGGATTCAAGGTCAAGATACGGGCTGTCCGCAATAATTACGGATATTCGTTCGTCACCGCAACCCTCAACAATAGCAGCGGCAGAGCCGAACGCAAAACCGTAAAGAGCTATTGAAGACTGCTCACGAACGTCGCAGGCATAGTCAACCACAAGCTTAAGTTCGTCTTTTTCATCTACGCCGAAGGTGTAGTTTTTGCCTTTTGAGTTGCCCGAACCCGTATAGTCGAAGGTAATTACATTATAGCCCGACCAAACAAGATAACGGACAAGAAAGAGTCCGTCGGTTTCACGCATTTCACGATTGCTTTGGTAGTTATGCGAGAAAATTATTGTTTTGTTGCTCTCAACATATTCGCCTTCACCGTCCTGCGAAGGAATCCACCAACCGACGATATTATCGTCACCGTTAAAATTTTTCAGTTCAAATGTTTCGTAAACCATACCGATTTCGGCAGGTCCGTCTATGTAAGCAAGCCCGTTTCTCTCGGGATTAAGGAGCGAGCTTGCTTTTGTTATGCCTAATGTCAGCCACGTAATCAGCAATGCGACAATCATAATAATTACAGTAATTATAATGATTTTACCGACCTTGATTTTCTTTTTTTCGGGTTCTTTTTTTTGCGGCATCGTAGACGGAAGCGGCTTTTTACTCATCAAAAGCTTCCTCCGCAAGAGTTTCGATTCCGTTTTCGTTAAGGACCTTTATTGCCTTTTCCTCATTCTCAACACGGATTATTACGCATGCTTTATTTGCCTTGCGGCTGATAAATGCGTACATATATTCAACGCTCATGCCGTTTTCATCAAGGACATTGAGTGCTTTTGAAAGTCCGCCCGGTTCGTCGGGGATAGCAATACCGATAACATTTGTGAGATTGACCGTTACTCTGTTTTCGGTCAATATTTTTTCTGCTTTTTGCGGATTGTCTACAATAAGACGTAAAATACCGAAATTTGTAGTATCGGCAAGACTTAATGCACGTATATTGATTTGTGCGGAAGACAAAATTCCGGTAATTTCGGCAAGTCTTCCAGGCTTGTTTTCAACAAATACGGATACCTGATATATACCCATTTCGTTCGTCCTTTCTGAAGGAACTAAATCTTTCTGTTGTCAATTACTCTCTTCGCTTTGCCTTCGCTTCTGCTTAAAGACTTCGGCTCAACAAGGCGAACGGTTACGGCAACCTGAAGAGTGCTTAAAAGTGCCTGTTTTATCGCATTTTCTTTATCTTGAATCTTTCTTACGGAGTCAGAGAAAAGCGACGGTGACATTTCGACCTGAACCTCCATTGTGTCGAGGTTGTTTACTCTGTCTACTGTAATCAAATATTGCGGCGAAACGCCTTCTATTCCTAAAAGAACGGCTTCAACCTGCGACGGGAACACGTTTACGCCTCTGATAATAAGCATATCGTCAGTTCTGCCGCTCGGTTTCTTCATTCTTACGGTTGTTCTTCCGCAAGAACATTTTTCATATGTCAGAGATGAAATATCGTGCGTTCTGTAGCGGATAATCGGCAGTGCCTCTTTGGAAATACAGGTAAATACAAGCTCGCCTTCCTCACCTTCAGGAAGGACATCGCCTGTGTCGGGGTCGATTATTTCGGGAATGAAGTGATCTTCCTGAACGTGCAATCCGTTCTGCATTTCGCAGTTACATGCAACACCCGGACCTGCGATTTCGGAAAGTCCGTAAATATCGTATGCCTTAATATGAAGACCT
>DNXM01000211.1:13918-18782 GCA_003505905.1 Oscillospiraceae bacterium | reverse complement strand
CGGCTCTGCACCGAAAATGCCGACACGAAGTTTCAAATCGTCAAACGGAATATTATTTTCTTTAATAGTTTCGGCGATATAAAGTGCATACGACGGAGTACAGCAAAGAACGGTAGAGCCGAAATCCTTGAATATATTTATCTGTCTTACGGTGTTGCCGGTCGATACGGGAATAACCGTCGCACCGAGTTTTGACGCACCGTCATGAACGCCTAAACCGCCCGTAAAAAGTCCGTAACCGTAAGAAATATGAACTCTGTCACTCTTTGTTACACCGACCGACATAAAACCTCTTGCGACACATTCCGCCCACATATCAAGGTCGTTTTTCGTATAGCCGACAACCGTCTGTTTGCCGGTAGTACCCGACGAAGCATGAATACGGACGACTTCCTCCATCGGTGCGGCAAACATTCCGAACGGATAAGTGTCACGAAGGTCTGTTTTATTTGTAAACGGAAGATTTTTAAGGTCATCAACAGACTTTATACTTGACGGCTTAATGCCTGCTTCGTCAAAACGTTTTTTATAAAGAGGTACATTGTTATAAACACGTTCGACTGTTTTTATTAAACGCTCTGTCTGAAGCTTCTTCATGTCCTCACGGGACATAGTTTCGATTTTTTCGTTGAAATACATATAATTAACGGCTGTAAAAGCCAAGCAAAATGCTTATTCCTTTCCTTTATAAATTGAGTAGCCTTTAAGAAACGCCTGTCTGCTTGACTCTCTAAATCGTTCCTTACTGACAAAATCAATCGCATCAAGGAAAATTTGTTCCGGAATATTGTTCATTGCAGCAAATATGCCGCTTAATACGTCATTTACACCTTTTGCGTTGCCGGCTTCTTTTGCAAGTGAAAGGCCGTCAACGGAAATTACTTCAAAACCCTTTTCGGAAATTTTTTCAAGGATATTGTCGGGATAATCCATTGCACCCGTAATTACGGGCATAGGATCGATTTTCTGTTCATTTATGATAAGCTTGCCGCCCTTCGCAAGATACGGAATCCATCTTGCGGCTTCAAGCTTTTCAAATGAGATAATATAATCTGCGGTACCTTTTTCGATAATGGGAGACGCAACCTTTTCCCCGCATCTTACATAAGTAACAACGGAGCCGCCTCTCTGAGACATACCGTGTACTTCGGAAATTTTGACATCATAGCCCATGTTGCAAAAAACATTGCCGATTACTCTGCTTGCATGCTTTGTTCCCTGACCGCCGACACCGACTATCATTATATTTGTCGTTTTCATAATTATTTCCTGCCTTATATTTATATGAATTAAATCAGTTTAATTTCCATCACCCGTATGATGACGAACATGAACGGAAAAAATTACTGTTCCTCTATAGCATCAAATTTACAGAGCTTTTTGCAGAGACCGCATCCGACGCAAAGTGTCTGATTAACCTCGACTTTGCCGCTTTCCTTTGAGATTGAAAGACTCGGACAACCTATTTTCATACAGCTCTTGCACTTTTTGCATTTATCGGGATCAATCTTAAAAGGAGGATTGATTTTAGCCTTTTTAATCATTATACAAGGTCTTCTTGAAATAACAACGGAAGGCTCGTCCGCATTAAGTTCCTCTTTCAGAATTTTTTCTACCTCGTCAATTTCCTGAGGATCGACAACACGGACTCTGTTTATACCGACTGAACGGCAAAGTGCTTCAAGGTCGATTGCTGTTGTCATATCGCCCTTAAGAGTTACACCTGTTGTCGGATTCTGCTGATGACCCGTCATGCCGGTAATTGAGTTATCAAGAATAATTACCGTACCGTTTGAACGGTTATATGCCATATTAATAAGACCGGTAATGCCGGAATGAACGAATGTCGAGTCACCGATTACGGCAACTGACTTGTCTGTCTGACCGTTTGCCTTCAAAAATCCGTGAAGGCCCGAAACGGAGAAGCCCATGCATACGGTAGCGTTCATTGCGCTTAACGGTGCGGCGCCGCCGAGAGTATAACAGCCGATGTCACCGTTTACATATACGCCGAGCTTTTTGAGAACGTAGAACATACCTCTGTGAGGACAGCCCGAGCACATAACGGGAGGACGAATCGGCAAATCGGCAATGCCTTCTGTTATTGTCGGCTTGATTCCGAGAATCTTTTCCGCAACCATATTTGCTGTAATTTCACCGCACATCGGGAACAATTCTTTGCCGATTACATCAAGACCGATTGCTTTGCAATGGTTTTCAATAACAGGGTCAAGCTCTTCAATGATGTAAACCTTATCGCATTTTGCACAGAAATCCTTAAAAAGCTTTTCGGGAAGCGGGTTTACCATACCCAATTTCAAGTATGAAGCTTTATCGCCGAGGGCTTCCTTTGCGTACTGATAGCAAATTCCCGAAGCTATTATACCGATTTTTGTATCGTTATATTCAACTGTGTTAATATCGCAGTTTTCAGCCCATTCCTTCATATCTGACATTCTCTTTTCAACGGTGATATGCTTCGGAATTGCATTTGCGGGAGTCATAACGTATTTGCGGGGATTGTTGTCTACCAGTTTAAGTTCAACTTCCGTTCTTTCGCCGAGTTCGACAACGCTCTGTGAGTGTGCAACTCTTGTTGTAAGACGCAAAAAGATTGGTGTATCGAATTTTTCGGAAAGCTCATAAGCCTGCTTGGCAAAATTCAAGCAATCCGAAGAATCGGCAGGCTCCAGCATCATTGTTTTGGAAGCTCTTGCGTAATGGCGTGAATCCTGCTCATTCTGTGATGAGTGCATACCCGGGTCATCGGCAACCGCAATAACCATGCCTGCGTTGATGCCCGTATACGATGCGGTGAACAGCGGGTCTGCCGCCACATTCAAGCCAACATGCTTCATGCCGCAAAAAGACCTTGCGCCTGCAACCGCCGAACCGACGGCAACCTCCATGGCAACCTTTTCGTTGGGTGCCCATTCGGAGTAAACATCATCATACTTGCTGATGCACTCTGTGATTTCCGTGCTGGGTGTACCGGGGTAACTCGATGCCACACGGCAGCCGCCCTCGTACAAGCCCATGGCGACGGCTTCATTTCCTATTTTTAATTCTTTTGACATAATCATTCCTCACTTCTTCGGTCTTAAATCAACCACACGCTTTGCCTTGCCGACAAAACGCTCAATCGTGCCATGCTCTACAATGCTGATTTTGCATTGGATACCGAGAATGGTCTGAATACGGTGTCCGATGAGCTTTTGAAGCTCCTCAATCTTGGAAAAGCTGTCAAGCAGACTGCTGTCGACAAGCTCCACTTGAATTTCCAGCGTGTCGGCAAAGCCTTCACGGCGAACCACAATCTGATAATGGGGGCTGACCTGCTCCATGGCAATCAGCACGCTCTCAATCTGGGACGGGAACACATTCACGCCGCGGATTTTCAGCATATCGTCGCTGCGCCCCTGAACCTTATCCATGCGGACATGGGTTCTGCCGCACTTGCAGGTTTCATAGTTCAAGCGGGTAATATCACGGGTGCGGTAACGCAACAGCGGAATTCCCTCTTTGGTGAGCGTTGTGACCAGCAATTCGCCGAACTCGCCTTCTGCCTTCGGCTCAAGGGTTTCGGCATCGACAATCTCGGGCAGGAAGTAGTCTTCGTTGAAGTGCAAGCCGCAGCGCTCTTCACATTCGCCCGAAACGCCCGGACCCATCAATTCGCTCATGCCGTAGTTATCGGTGGCAAACAAATTCCAGCCCTTTTCGATTTCACTGCGCATTTCGGGGGTGCAGCCCTCGCTGCCGAACAAGCCCAAGCGCAAGTTGCTGTATGCGCTCATTGGGTATTCCAGCTTCTTCGCCGTGTCGCACATATGCATGGCGTAAGACGGCGTTGCAACCAAAGCGGTCGTGCCGAAATCACGCATGAACATCAAAGCCTTTTCCGTGTTGCCGCTGGAATTGGGAACAACGGCGGCACCGATTTTTTCAAGACCGTAATGTAAGCCGAGAGCACCGGTAAACATACCATAACCAAAAGAAATTTGAACAATATCGTCACTCGTTGCTCCGGCGGCGGTGACAATACGAGCCACACAGTCCGACCACATATCCAAATCGTGCTTGGTGTAGCCGACAACCGTGGGCTTGCCGGTGGTGCCCGAAGACGCATGAATGCGGACAATCTCTTTCATGGGCGTGGCAAACAAACCGAACGGATAATTGTCACGCAAATCCGCTTTCGTTGTGGGCGGAATATAACGAATATCGTCAAGGGACTTGATTTTGTCCGCCGTTACGCCCGCTTCATCCAGCTTTTTGGTGTAAAACGGCACATTGCGGTAACAATAATCCACCGTCCATTTCAGTCGCTCCAGCTGAAGCGCTTCGAGCTGCTTGCGCGGCATGGTTTCAATGTCTTTTTGAAAAAACATTTGAGCATTCCTCCTGTTATTCATTCTCTACAACGCCGTTGTAGAAGAAACTGTTATCCATTGCTTTTGATTTTTGGGTGATTTCGCTCATCACAATGCACACCGCCAACGATGCGAGCATGGCAATGCAGGCAAACAGCGGACCTTTTGCGGCAAGCGAAGCAACGGTTTCGGTCGTTACACCGAACATGGTAATCACCTTTGCGGTTGCGGGAACAAGCGCAATGACAAAACCGGTCAACACACCGCTCCATGCACCGAAGCGATTAAGACGCTTGTAATAAAGGGCGAGCACATAGGGCGCTAAAAACGAACCGGAAATAATGCCCCACGAATAGCTCATCATATCGAGAATGGGCGTATCGGTGTTCGCTACGATGTAGGAGCAAACCACGAACACGGCACAAAAAACCTTGGTGAGCGTTGCCGTCTTTTTATCGGTCATATGCTTGGCTTTTTCCCGAACCAAGTCG
>DNXM01000211.1:13053-13886 GCA_003505905.1 Oscillospiraceae bacterium | reverse complement strand
TAAAAAGCCGTAAGCGTCACCGAGCAAAGCGTGGACACCGATGCGGAAATGAGAAGCACCAACACAACGCCGAGCAAAACGGCAGGCAGCTCGGAATCCTTGAGCATTTGCGGAACGATGGAATCCTGCGGCGGCATGGTCTGCGCCGTATAGAATCTGTGGCAAAGCGAACCGATGAAGTAACCGCCGCCTGCCACCAAAAAAGCAAAGAATGTGGAAATCTTAATGCCTCGTTTGGCTTGGGAATCGTCTTTGATTCCGAAATATTTCTGCACCATTTGCGGCAAGCCCCATGTGCCGAAGCTTGTCATCAAAACCGTTGCCATCAGCGACACCCACGATTTGGTAGAAATGGGAGCAAAGCCATGCTCGGAGCGGGCATATTCCAAAACGCCCGACACACCGCCGACCTTATCACAGCGAATGACAAACACAATCATCAGCGTTACGCCGAACATCATTACAATGCCCTGAATAAAATCCGCACGAGCCTGAACCAAATAACCGCCCAAAACGAGCAGCACCAACGCAACCACGGCAATGACAATCATGCAAATCGTATCATCCACGCCGAGCAGAATGTCGGCAACACTGGCAAGACCTTTGTAGACGGATGCCGAATAAGGCACCAAGAACACGAAAATCACAACAGCGGCAAAGGTTTTGAGCTTTTTGGATTGATAACGCTTTTCAAAAAAATCGGGCATCGTTTTGATTTTTAAGCGTCCTGCCACATCTCTTGTGCGGCGAGCCAGCATTTTCCATGCGAGCCATGAGCCGAACACGGCGTTGCCGATGCCTGCCAAAACGCCCCACAAGCCGTAGTTCAAGCC
>DNXM01000211.1:5827-13044 GCA_003505905.1 Oscillospiraceae bacterium | reverse complement strand
CGGTTCCGCCGGCATAGCCGACAAACATAACCGCCGAAAAATACGCCGTACCGTAGGATAAAGCCGACAGCCACGCACCTGCGTTACGACCGCCGACGGTAAAATCGGCAATGCTCTTGGACTTGCGCCCCTCAACAATACCGACTACGAACATCATTATAACATATAGGACTAAAAAAGCCCACAAAAATGTTTTTTCCATTTCGTTCTCCTTGTTCGCTTTATTGATTTAAAGCGTTTAGCTTTTAAAGCAACAAATTGATTATATATCAATCCTCCGGGAATGTCAACCGAAAAAACTACTTTTTTCGCATTCCGAGCATGAAATAATTTTTCAACGGTTGCCAAGATGAAAAAGATACTATATAATGGGTTTAATTACAATTAAAATAAGCAACGGAGGTTAACATGAAATACGGCATTTATTACGCATACTGGGAAAAAGAATGGGGCGGCGATTGTCTGCCCTACATTCCCAAAGTAAAGAAACTGGGCTTTGATATTCTCGAAGTGCCTTGCGGTGATTTTCACAAGGTGGATGACAAGTTTTTCCACGAGCTGCGGAAGGTATCCGAAGCAGAGGGCATTATGCTCACCGGTGGATACGGTCCGAGACCCGAGCACAATTTGGCTTCCGCCGACAAACAGGCAGTCGAGGATGCTCTCGCCTTCTATGCCGATGTGTTCCGCAAAATGGAAATTGCGGGTATCGGTTCCATCGGCGGTGCGCTCTACTCCTATTGGCCGGTGAACTTCAAGGCAGGCTTTGACAAGCCCGGCGACTTTGAGAGAAGCGTGGCAGGAATGCGCCGCTTGGCGGATTTGGCGGCAGACCGCGGCATTGAACTGAACATGGAAGCACTCAACCGTTTCGAGGGCTATCTGATTAACGACTGTGACGAGTGCTTAAACTATGTCAGTGCCGTAGACAAAAAGAATGTTCATGTCATGCTCGACACATTCCACATGAACATTGAAGAGGATTCGTTCACCGATGCGGTGAAAAAGGCAGGCGGAAAGCTCGGTCATTTCCATGTCGGTGAAGGCAACCGCAGACCGCCCTATGCCCGGGGCAGAATGCCGTGGAAAGAAATCGGCGATGCCTTGCACGAAATCGGTTACGACGGCACGGTTGTCATGGAGCCGTTTGTGCGCCCCGGCGGTCAGGTCGGCAAGGATATTTCCATTTGGCGTGATTTGTCGCACGGTGCGACCGATGCCGATTTAGATTGGGATGCGGCTGAGTCCGTCCGTTTCCTGCGTGAGCTTTGGGGCTAAAAATACTTTTACATAGGAGAACAACATGAACACCAGAAACAACACCTACCGTATCGGCAAGTTTCAACAGCTGACCCGTACCGTCTACAGCACCTCAAACGGCTTGCCGTCAAATGTGGCAACCTCCCTTTGCTTTGATAAAAACGGAAAGCTGTATGTCGGCACCGACAAGGGTCTTTCCGTTTTGGAAAACGGCAAATTCACCGCCGTCAACCTCGGCATCAAGAACCCGAAAATCTCCATGCTCGCCGTATCGGACAAAGGGCTTTATATCGGCGTGGAAAAAACTCTTTTGGAATACAATGGCAAAAAAGTTGTGTCCGAGCGGAGCTTTACCTCCAACTTGGTTGACATCAAAAAAGACGGCGACAACACCACTTGGGTGCTGACCGAATCCGTGCTTTACCGTTTGCCCGAGGGTGCGGCGGATTTTGACATGAAAATCGGTGTGGCCGGCAAAGGCACCTGCATTGCCGTAAGCAAAAACAACACCGTTTATGTCGGCTCTGACACCTGCGGCTTAAACGCCTTGGCAGGCAAGCGCTGGCATTGGTCGGAGCTGACAAGCGAAATGTCCGGCTTAATCAGCGACTGTGTCACCTGCGTTGATATCGACAGCGTCGGCAATGTTTGGGTCGGCACCGACAAGGGCGTTTGCGTGTACGACAACAAGGGTCTTTGGCTCAATCACGACACCGTCAAGGCTCTGCCGAACGCTCACATCACCGGCATGGCTGTTGCCGAAAACGGAGACCGCTATTTTTCCACCACAACGGGCTTGATTCATCTGCACAACGGTCAGCTGAGCTATTACGGCTACAAGCGTTGGCTGCCCAATATGCACGCAACCGCCGTTGTTTTAGGTAAAAACGGTCAATTTTGTGTGGCTACCATAGACGGCATCAGCGTATTTGAAAGCAAGCTGATGTCCCTGGAAGAAAAAGCGATCGAGCTGCGCCGTTTGACGGAAACCTACAACATCCGCAAGGATGGTTGGGCGCTCACCCGTTACCTTGACCATGAGGGTGTCGTTTCGTTGGATGAGGGCTTTATTGACAACACCGACAATGACGGACATTGGACAGGTGTTTATTTGGGTGCGATGTGCTACGAATATGCCTGCACGAAAAATGAGGAACTGCGTGCACAGGCAAAGCGCAGTTTGCTTGCCATGATTCGTTTGGTCGAGGTCACGGGCATTGAGGGATTCCCTGCTCGTGCCATCCGTTACCCCGATGAGCGCACCTACGGCACAGGAAACCGAGAAGAATGGCACTACACCACCGACAAGGACGGCACGAAAATCGAATGGCTCGGAGAAACCTCCTCGGACGAAATTGTCGGTCACTTCTACGCCTATGCCAACTACTACGATTTGGTTGCAGACGAAGAGGAAAAGAAACTGATTCGGGATGTTGTGACCAAAATTATGACCCACATTCTCGACCACAAATTCCGCTTGATTGACACCGACGGCATCCCGACCACCTGGGCAAACTGGGACCCCGACATTTTGAACAACGACCACAAGTGGATTTTTGAAAAGGGAACAAACTCACTTCAAATTCTCGCTTTCCTCAAAATGGCATCGCACATCACAGGCGATGAAAAATATGAGAAGCTGTTCCGAACACTTGCTTCCGACAAGCATTTCGCCATGAACCTTATGCGCTACAAAATCCCCGACGGTCACCTTTGCCACATCGACGATAACCACGATTTTCTCATGATCACCATGCTCATGCGTTATACAGATGACCCGATTCTTCGTTCGGTGTTCGCCATCGGTTTAAGTGACCATTGGAACGATGAGCGCATTGAACGCAACGCATTCTTCAACTTTGTTTACGGTCAGGCAACGGGCGAACGCTTTGACATTGACAACTGCATTGACGAGCTGGTCGATTACCCGCTGGATCCCGTTATGTGGACGCTTTACAACAGCCACCGCAGTGATTTGGAATGGGATCTTTTCCCGACCGAGCTTGGCATGATTCCGCAGTTAACCACTCCGCTCGAGCCGCACTCCCGCCGATTGCTCAGCTTCGATTCCAACCGCTTCATCTGCGACAGCGGAATCAAAGGCAAGGCGGAAGAACTGTTCTGCAAGTCCGATGACCCGACTGCTTTCACCATGTTCCCCGGCACGGGCAACGACAAGGGCATGGAAATGACCACCTGCACGAGCTTCACACATCCGTACTGGTTCGCCCGTTACCACGGCTTGATTGAAGAGGCATAACCGCATGGCAACCGAAAAACGCTATCTTTACTTTGATAAAAAGGGCAAGCCCTGTAACGCAGGTGATGCCGTGCTCTGTGTCATTCAAACCGTTGATGAAAGCGGAAAGGTGTTGCAGGAAGCGGAAATTACCATTACCGATGAAGAACAAAAATAAGCAAGGGATGATTTCAATATGAGCAAGCCCCGCAAAACCATAGACGATTATTTCAATCGAAACAAATGGATTTTCAGCATCGGCGGCATTGGTCGTGATATGTGTTACTCACTGTTTTCAAACTTTCTTTTGACCTATGTGCTGTTCACTCGCTCCGTCACCAACGAACAGTTCGCCGTTATCAGCACCATTCTCATCATCTGCCGTGTTTGGGACGGCTTAAACGACCCGATTATGGGCGGAATTGTTGAGAACACACGCACTCGTTTCGGAAAATTCAAGCCATGGATTCTCATTGGTGCCTTGACAAACGGCGTAACCATTGTTGCCATGTTTGCCAACCGCTTAGAGGGCTGGAGCTTTATCTATCTGTTTGTGGCTCTCTATCTGCTGTGGGACATCACCTTCACCATGAACGATATCGGTTATTGGTCCATGATGCCCTCGTTGACAAGCAAGCCCGACCGCCGTGATAAAATCGTTGCACTCGCCAACCTTTTCAGCGGTTTGGGAAGTCTTGCCACCGTCGGGCTTGTGCCGATGCTCACCGCAGGCAAATATGCAATCGGCGGCAACTCCATCACCGCATACGCTGTCGTTTCCGTCATTTGCGTGGGTATGTTCATCCTGTGTCAGGGTCTTTGCTGTGTCGGTGTAAAAGAAAACCGCAATGCCAAAGCCGAAAAGGAAGAAAAACACGGCTTAAAAGAAATGTTCAGCGTCATCATTCACAACGACCAGCTTTTGTGGGCTTCCCTGCTCACCTTGCTCGCTCAATTGAGCGGTGCCATGCTCACCGCCTTTGCCGCTTACTACATCTACTTGAAGTTCGGCTACAACGGCACCTATGTGACCATGTTCACCGCCTTCTTTGCCGGCGCCGCCGGACTGCTGCTGATGGTTTTCCCCGTTCTGTGCAGAAAGTTCTGCCGTAAAAAAGCACTCGGCATTTCGCTCATTGTTGCCGTTATCGGCTATATCGGCTTCATTTTGGGCGGCACGGTTATCCCGGATTCCATCCGCTTGGGCTTCCTTTGCGGTGCGGCATTGGTGACCGGCTTCGGTCAAAACTGGTTCACGATGGTGGTCATGGTCATTTTCACCAACACCATTGAATACAACGAATACAAAACGGGTGAGCGTGAAGAAGCTTTAATTTTTTCTCTGCGTCCGTTTATGTCCAAGATGTCAAGCGCACTTCAGCAGGTGATTGTTACGGTTGTTTACCTTGTTATCGGTATGACCGGCATCACCAATCAAATTTCCGACTTGGAGCAAAAGGCCAATGTGGCTTCCAGTGCGGCAAGAAAGCTGAATCAAGCAAACTTGGACGCTGTGTTAGATAAAATCGAAGCTGACAAGCTGGCTGAAATTACCAAAGTGCTCAACTCCGCACCCGACGGAATGTCCCTGCGTCTGGCACTTTGCATGGCAATTATTCCGATTGTGCTGATTGTTGCGGCTTACATCATTTCCGCAAAAAAGAACAAGATTGACGAAGCGGAATACGACCGTATGCTCGCCGAGATTGAAAAGCGCAAGCAGAAAAAAGAAACGGTTGAAGCATGAAAAAATTCAGTCCTTCCGATTTTTGTTTCCGAAAGATGTGTTCGGAATTAGAACGCCGAAAAAACAACGGACGCATTCCCCTGCCTGCCGTAGATGAACCAATCGAAAAGCCGAGCGGCAGCTTGTTTTCCTTCGCTGTTTTCGGCGACCCGCAGGTGTCGAACTATATGTTCGCTCGGGAAAGCTGCTTTTATGCCGCCTGCTGTGATTTTTGCTCCATGCAAAAGGAATTGGATGCGCTGGTCATGGTCGGTGATTTGACCGAAAACGGCATGAAGTGCGAATACCGCATGGTGGCAAAAATTCTGAACGAACTATCCGACAAAATCGGTCACTTCATCTTAACCACCGGCAATCACGATATCCGCCTGCGCCCGTTTCAAAAACAGCAAAAACGGTTTCGTACCTTTGTGCAATCCGTTCAAAACGGACTTCCGCCGCAGGACGGAAAATATTGGTACGCCTGTGATTTTGATGCGTGCCGCTTCCTTGTAATGGGTGCGGACACCGGCTCCTTTGAGGGCGCTTACCTGAGCAAAAAACAGCTTAACTGGCTTGACAGCGAACTGAGTCAAACCGAAGCGCAAGGAAAAATCGCCTTCGTTTTGAACCATCAACCGCTCAAAAAGACCCACGGTCTGCCCCAAGTGTGGCAGAGCCACGACAACCGCCGCGGCTCGGTCGGCAATCAAAGTGACGCTCTGCGTGCTGTGTTTAACAAGCACAAAAATGTCTTTTTTCTCACGGGTCATTTACACCAAGGCGTTTGCGAAAACAGCTTTGAGGATTACGGTGCCTACAAGTGTCTGTCCGTGCCGACGGTCGGTGCCGGCAATCACGGCTCATACGGTGAAGATTCGCAAGGGTATGTGGTTCATGTGTTCCGTGACCGGGTTGAATTTCACGCAAGGCTGTTCGGACAAGGCAGAAATGTGCCGAAGAATATTGCCAACGCTCACATTTCCGTTGCGTTGAAATAAAGCAATCAAAACAATACAAAAAGGTGCTTGTGTGAAGGAGATTTTCTCCCGGCACAAGCACCTTTGTTGTTTTTGTTCTTCGCAAAGCGATGCCGATTAAAGCATCATGGAGCGAATGATTTCCTTGCACTGCTCCACATCCATCAGCTTCGGAACGGGATAGAGCGGATTGCCCTCGAGCATGGCACGCTCGGCAATAGTCTGAATATCCTCCTCTTTGATGCAATCAAAGCCGTTCGGAATCTTCATTCTCTGATTCATGGCATCAATTTCATCAATGAACAGCTTTGCCTTTTCTTCACGGGATTTACCGGTCACATCAAGACCTGCGATTTCGGCAAGATAAGCCAATTGGTCATAGATGCTGTCGCCGTAATAACGCAAAACATAGGGAAGAATGATTGCGTTGGCAAGACCGTGAGGCACATTGTAAAATCCGCCGAGGTTATGCGCAATCGCATGAACATAGCCGACATAAGCCTGCGTAAATGCGATACCCGCATAGAAAGAAGCGGTGAGCATATTGCCCCTTGCTTCAATATTCTTCGGCTCATTGTAGCAGGTTTCAAGGTTGGCAAAAATCATCGGAACGGCTTTTTCCGCCGCTTCCTTGGTCTGCGGTGTATTGCTCTGACCGATGAACGCTTCAACGGCATGAGTCAAGGCATCCATGCCCGTTGTGGAAGTAATGTGGGGCGGAAGACCGACGGTAAGCTCCGGGTCAAGAATGGCATACTTCGGACGAAGGCAAATGTCGTTAATGGCATATTTTTCGTGGGTTTCGGGATTAACCACGACAGCGGCAATCGTGGTTTCGGAGCCGGTGCCTGCTGTGGTGGGAATGGCATAAAGCATGGGAAGCTTGGCTCTGACCTTGAGAACACCTCTCATTTGAGGAATGCTCTTTTTCGGCACGGCAACACGAGCCGCGGCGGCTTTTGCGCAATCCATCGAAGAACCGCCGCCGAATGCGATAACGCCCTTGCAGTTG
>DNXM01000211.1:3174-5789 GCA_003505905.1 Oscillospiraceae bacterium | reverse complement strand
GTTGTTATCCAAATACATCTGCTTGGCTTCTTCAATGTTCGGAATGGTCGGGTTTGGCTGTGTGCCGTCATAGACAACATAGTCAATGCCCTTTTCCTCCAAGCCTGCCTTGAGTCCATCAAGCAAGCCGAGCCCGTGCAAAACCTTGTCGGTGACAATCAAAACATTGTCGATTCCGTCAGCTTTGATGACGGACGGAAGCTTCTTGACGCTGCCGGCACCCTTAATCAGACGAGGACCCGTCCAGTCAAGAGCCTTGGTGGCAACTCGGAATGCGGATTGATAACCACGGCAGTAAAGCGCATACATCTTGTTCATGGTAAATATCTCCTTTGCATTTTTATATTGATTTGAATTATCCTTCGGTGGTTTCGTTTTGTCTTCTTGCGTTCAGCTCATCAAGCATTCTTTTGTGCTCTTTGTCAGGCAAAGCATAGTGCCAAGTCGGCAAAGCGGAAAGAATACAACCGATGGCGGGCGGAACGGAAATAAGGAAGAACATAATCATCATAAACGGCTCAAATTCGGGGTTTTCTCTGGCAATTCCGCCGTTGTTCATAAAGAGCATCACGGTTTCTCTGCGTTCTTTTTCAAAGTTGACCGCATAGTAACCGACCGAACACAGGACGGTTGCGATACCTGCGGAAAGCTTGGTGATAAAAGACTGACCCGAGAAGAAAACACCGTCGGGGCGAAGACCGCTTTTGTATTCCTCGTAGTCGATACAGTCGGCAATCATCAGCGACTGCAAAACCGTGCCGGCTCCGATGGAAATGCCCGCAAAGGTGAACATCACCGCATAAACGGCAAGGAAGAGCGGCGTGTCGACATTGTGCGTGCCGTTGGGACCGCCTGCAATTTCGTAGCATACAAAAATCATGGCAAAGGGAATGGCGCTGATAATGTTTGACCAGTTGTATACCGTTTTCTTTTCAACCTTCTTTACCAAAGTGGGAATGAAAATCATAACAAGGAACTGACCGGCAAACAAGCCTGCGCCGAGAATGACATAATATTTAAGAATCTTGCCCGAATCGTTGTTGGCGTAATAGATGTTGACAAGCGTCATAGCAACCAACAGAATAAGCTGCTTCGGACTGGACAGAATGCCGGAAATAAGCAACTGACGGAACGGGCGGTTGCCCCACATCAGCTTAAAGTTTTCGATAATTGAGTTTTTCTTTTCGCTGCCCTTGATACGCTCACGGGTAAAAATGCCGACAAGCTGAAAGAATGCACAGCCGACAAACGCAAAGCCGACTGCCGCAATCAGGAAGCCGTAGCGCTGACCTTGAATATAAGCGGCTTTTTCGCCCAAAGCGGCGAATTTTGAGGTTTGAAGCGCCTTGCCGATGGCGATGGCAACCGGCTGAATGAGAAGCAGGGACAAGCCGCCGCCGACGCCCGCAAAAGCTCTTGCCAACGACAAAATCTTGTTGCGGTGGTCATCGTTTCGGGTCATAACCGCCGTAATACCCCACAGCGGAATATCGCCGACGGTGTAAGCCATGCCCCAAAGAACATAGGTGATTGCCGCCCATGCAATAATCAGCGAATGGTTGGCAGACGGGTCGGTATAGATGCCGAAGTTGGTAAAGCAAAGACTCGTGATGATGAAAATGGGCAACGGGCAAAGCAACAGCCACGGACGGCATTTGCCCCATTTGGTGCGGGTACGGTCCACAAAGGTGCCCATCATCGGGTCGTTGAATGCGTCCCAAACTCTCGCCGCCGCCATAATCGCACCAATTGCAAGCGCCGGCAGGAAAATGACGGATTCAAAGTAGTACTGCAAGCCGGTGCCGATGATGTTGTAAATCATGTTCTGTCCGGCAAGACCTAACAGGTAGATGTTGCGCTCCCTGGCGGTATAAGTCGTAATACCGTCATAAGGGGAATTCTTCTTCACGGAGTTCATCCTTTCTTTTGTTAAATCATATTGAAAACGGCAGGCAGCCCATAGCTGAGCCCCGACATAATCAATCCCGCAATCAAAACACCGACTGCAATAATCAGTGTGGCATCCCGCACTCGCATATCCGCTAAAGCGGCAATGAGAGCACCCGTCCATCCGCCCGTACCCGGCAGAGGAATTGCCACAAACAGCAACAATCCCCAGCCTCGGTAACGCTTGACCGATTCGCTTTTTCGCTTGGAACGGATTTCAAGCTTTTCGATGATTTTTTTCCAAAATCGGCGATTACGCAAAAACTGAAAAATTCTGCGGATGAACAGCAGAATAAAGGGAACCGGCAACATATTGCCGATGTAGCAGATGATAAATGCCGGAATTAAATCAAGTCCGAGCAATTTTGCCGCAATCAAACCGCCCCGCAATTCCAAAATCGGAAAAAGCGAAATGATAAAAACCGTCAACTCCGGCGGTATTCTATTTTGAAACAAATCAACAAGCTGTTGAGCCAATTGTTCGGTCATACCCGTACCACCTCCGTAATCGGTTGTGCCACGCCGATTTGAATTAAAAATTTATTTGCTTTTTCTAAAATGGCACGGTCGTTTTCAAATTTCAGCGTTTTCAATGCCTTTTGGTAGTTGAGCCAAATATAATCTTCGATTTCTTCCTGCTGAATCACCGTTTGCGTGTCGGTGGTGCC
>DNXM01000211.1:1397-3162 GCA_003505905.1 Oscillospiraceae bacterium | reverse complement strand
GTGCCGGCAACAAAAATCGAAACCGACTTTTCCACTTTACCTTGAATGGTATATTCTGACTTCGAAACGAAGCCGGGATGAATTCGGATGTGAATGCCTGTTTCCTCCAGAACTTCCCTTTTCGCCGTTTCTTCTTTGGTTTCGCCCGGCTCAATATGTCCCTTCGGGAAGCCCCAATTGGTGCTCCTCTTGTTTTTAATCAATAAATAACGCAGCTCGCCGTTAATCATACGGTAGACCACCGCACCGCAGCTGCTTTCATACAAGCAGTCAATCGAATACTTTCTTCCATCCCCTTCTGCGTAAGCGATGGCATTTCGAACATCATTGATGATATACCGTGTGCTTTTCGGTGCAACAACCCACAGCTTTTCTCCGCTGTTGCGGCGAATAACGGCAATCACTCGACCGTCAAAGTTATGTACCGGATGGTCAATTCCCATGATATATGCGCCGAGCACATTTTTGGCGTTACAGCTTCCCTCAATCTTGCCGAAATTGAGCTTATTGACCGAGCCGGTGTGCGGATCGGTTTCGTTCATTCGCTTGGTTACGCAGACACGGATAAATTTTCCGAGCATCGACTCAAATCTCCTTTCGCTGTAATGTTTCGGAATTCTTTTCGGATTGTTTCACGCTTATTCGCCCGCCAAGGTGCGAATATAACGCTTGAAGAACACAACCGCCTCGCCGACCGCCTTCACAGGCAATCTCTCATTGGTTGCGTGGGTGCAAAGCAAAAGCTTTGTGTCGGCAATGAAGGGTGAAAATCGATAAACATTCTCACAGATTTCCTCGTAATAGCAAGCATCCGTGCCGCCCATAACCAAAAACGGCGCAACTGCGGCATCGGGATGATTGGCGGAGGTAAGGCTTTCAATCGCCTTGTAAGCACGGGAGTCCGTTGGTGAGAATTTGGAAGCTTCCTTGCTCTTAAGATTTTTCACAATGATATTTTTATTGCGAACGACCTTGTGAATATGCGCTTCAATATCCTGCGTGGTGGTGCCGGGCATGGCACGGAAGTTGACCACGATGCTCGTCTTTTGCGGCAAAACATTCGCAGCGGGACTGCCGCTTGCCATGGTAACACCGGTTGTTGTGCGAACCAGGCACGCCGCCGGCGGAATTTGCTTCATAATTTCACGCACCAGGGGCGTCAACCCCTTGATGTTGCACATGAGAAGCCTTGCGGGATAAGAGGTTTTACGCCCGACCGTGTCGAACAATTCCGTCACGAAAGGCATCGCCTTTGCCTTGAATTGGTGGTTTTCCAAATCGGCAATAACCTTTGCCATTTGACCAAGGCCGGAATGCTTCGGAGGCTGTGAGGAATGGCCACCCTTACTCTCCAAGCTGATTTCAAAATCGGCATAGCCTTTTTCGGCGATACCAATGCCTGCCATATAACCGTTGAAAATGCCTTTGATGTTGACGGGCAAAATTGCGCCACCCTCATCAATGACGCAGTCCAAATGAATGCCCCTTGATTTAAGAAGCTGAACAATCGACTTTGCGCCCGATTCCGCACCGGCGACTACTTCCTCATCGTGACCGAAGCACAAATAAACATCACGCTCCGGCTCAAAGCCCTCTTCCAACAGCGTTTCCACTGCTTCCATAACGCAAATCAAATGGTTTTTCATATCCATTGCGCCACGACCCCAAATAAACTCGCCGTCATTGTGACCGCTGAAGGCCGGATAAGTCCAATCATCCTCCGTGCCCTTTTCAATCGGCACAACATCCTGATGGGATAGCATGG